>CAZKGZ010000093.1:0-3874 GCA_964552365.1 uncultured Oscillospiraceae bacterium
CAACCTTATGATATAATATGCTGATTAACGAATTTATCCGACGAGATTGAAACGGGATTTAAGATTTTCCGCGCGATTCGGCGCGGCGGAGGTTTTCGAGGGAATACGCATGGACGAGAATCGATTTCACATACAGGGCGCCAACACGCTCACGCTGCCGGCGGAGGACGCGGAAAAGCTCATCGCGCTCGGCGACGGGGAGTGTGCGCTGCTCTATCTGCACATCCTTCGCGCGGGCGGGGCGCTGAACGTGCCCGCGGCATCGCGCGCCATGGGACGCACCGGCGAGCAGATCATCGCGGCGGCGCGGCGGCTCACGCAGGCGGGCATCCTCGCCGACGGCGGAACGCCTCTGCCGGGCCCGGACGAGCTGCCGGAATATGAGCCGAAGGAGATCGTCCGGCTCTCGCGCGAGGACGGCACCTTCCGCGCGCTCGTGGGCGAGTGCGCCCGCGTGCTCGGCCACACGCTCTCCACGCCGGATCTGAGCACGCTCTACGGCATTTACGACCGCCTCGGCCTGTCGGCGGAGACGATCCTGCTCCTCATCAACCACTGCGCGGAGAAGCTGCGGCGGCGGTACGGCGAGGGGCGGCTCCCGACGATGCGCGCCATCGAAAAGGAAGCCTACTACTGGGCCAACCGCGACATCCTCACCGTCGAGCAGGCGGAGGAATATCTCGCCGAGCTCTCGCGCCGCGAGAGCGAAACGGAGAAGATCCGCACGGCGCTCGGTCTTTCCGGCCGCGCCCTCTCCCCGACGGAGCGCAAGTACATCGAGAGCTGGCTCTCCATGGGCTACGGCGCGGAGACGCTCTCCATCGCCTACGACCGCACCGTTGTCGGCACGGGCAAGCTCACATGGGCGTACATGGACAAGATCGTAAAAACATGGTGTGAGAAAAAGCTCTTCACGCCCGAGCAGATCGAAAAGGGCGACACGCGCACGCAGCGCGCGAAACCGACGCCCAAACCGGCGGATACCGCGCCCCGGCGCGGCAGCGGAGACGACCGTGACCGTCTCAAAGACATTCTCGACCGAATCGAGGGGAAGGAATAAGATATGGAAGGACGGCTTTTGGCGCGCGCCCGCGACAGGCAGGCGGCGCTCCGCACCGCGAACCGTGCGGAGGAGGATCGCCGCCGCCGCGAGATCTACGCGAAGATCCCGGAGATCGAACGCATCGACGGCTCGCTGCGCGCGCTCATGGGCGAGCTCGTGCGCATCACGCTGCGGCAGAGCACGCGCTCCGTGGAGGAGCTGGAGACGGAAAGTCTCGCGCTGCAGGCGCGGCGCTGCGCTCTTTTGAAGCAAAACGGCTATGCAGAGAATTATCTCGAGCCCATTTTCTCCTGCCCGCGCTGCCGCGACAGCGGCTGGGCGGACGGACAGATCTGCGACTGCCTCAAAAAGCTCTACCGCGCCGAGCAGACGGCGGAGCTCGCGCCGCTTCTCCGGCAGGGCAACGAGACCTTTGAAAACTTCCGTCTGGATTACTACAGCAGCGTCTCCCCCGTCTCCGGCGGCAAATCGCCGCGCGAGCAGATGACGGAGATACTGCACCTGTGCCGCTGCTATGCCGACAGGTTCGGCGAGAACTCGCCGAATCTCGTGTTCACCGGCGATCCGGGGCTCGGGAAGACCTTCCTCTCCGCGGCCATCGCGCGCGTTGTCGCCGCCGGGGGCTTCGGCGTGGCGTACGACACCGCGTCCGGACTGCTCGCGTCGTTCGAGCGCGACAAGTTCTCCCGCGGCTCGGATGAGGGGGACGACGCCGCTTCACGCGTGCGGCAGCTCATGAGCTGCGACCTTCTCATCGTGGACGACCTCGGCACCGAGATGCCGACGGCGTTTACGCAGAGCGCTCTCTATTCGCTCATCGACGGACGGCTGCGCGGCGGCAAAAAGACGATCGTATCCACGAACCTCGACCGCGCCGGTGTCGAAAACCGCTACGGCGCCGCGCTCGCCTCGCGGCTTCTGGGCGAATATGAATGGCTGGAATTTGCGGGCCGCGACATCCGCGCCCGCCGCAAGGAGGGGTTCTGATGGGAGAGCAGATCGAGATCACGACGCCCGGCGCACTGCTGGACGCGAAGGGAAACCTCGCCCGCCCCGGCTTCTCCCGCTCGCTCGTGCAGAGCTACCGCCGCGCGGACATCAAGGCCTCCCCGCTGCGCATCAAGGAATGGGACTATTATCTCGTGAGCAACGGCCGCTTCGCGCTCGCGCTCACCGTGGCGGACAACGGCTATATGGGGCTCGACAGCGTGAGCGTGCTCGACCTCGAAAACGGCTGGGAAGTCACGAAAAGCCCGATGTCCTTCCTCCCGCTCGGCCGCAAGCGTCTGCCCGAAACGAGTGAAACGGGCGATGTGCATTCCGCCGGGCACGGCTACGGCATCCACTTCATCCACGAGGGCGAAAAGCGCGTCCTCATCGCCTACATGAACAAATTCGGCGCGAACGCCATGTCCGCGCGCGTGGAGCTCACCGAGTGCCCGGAGGACTCCATGGTCATCGCAACGCCCTTTGAAAAGGCGGGGCACTTCTATTATAATCAGAAGATCAACTGCATGCGCGCGTCCGGATACATCCAGTACGACACGAAGACCTACGAGTTCTCCCCGAGCGACAGCTTCGCGGTGCTCGACTGGGGACGCGGCGTGTGGACATACGAAAATACATGGTACTGGTCGAGTGCCTCGTATGTGCTGCCGGGCGGCACGCTCTTCGGATGGAACCTCGGCTACGGCTTCGGCGACACGAGCGCGGCGAGCGAGAACATGCTCTTCCACGCCGGCACGGCGCACAAGCTCGGCGCGGTGCGCTTCGAGATCCCGGGCGAGAGCGAGGGCAAGCCCCGCTTCACGGAGCCCTGGAAATTCACCTCGGACGACGGTCGCTTCGAGGCCGACTTCGTGCCGCAGCTCGACCGCGCGAGCTGCACGGATGTGAAGCTCATCAAGTCCGACCAGCATCAGGTGTTCGGCCGCTTCACCGGCCGCGCCGTGCTCGACAGCGGCAAAACGATCGAATTTACGGAATTTCCCGGTTTTGCGGAGAAAGTGTGCAACAAATGGTAAACGAAACGGGCTTTTATGCCCTCCTCTCGCGCATGCGGTATATTTCCCGCTGGGGCCTCATGCGCAGCAGCATCCCCGAAAACGTGCAGGAGCACAGCCACGAAACGGCGGTGTACGCCCACGCGCTCGGCCTTATCCGGCGCGAGATCTTCGGTGAGCCGTGCGATCCCGACCGTCTCGCCGTGCTCGCGGTGTTCCACGATGCGAGCGAGATCCTCACCGGCGACCTGCCGACGCCCATCAAGTACCACGACGGCGCCATCCGCGACGCCTACAAAAAGGTGGAGAGCGCGGCGAACGAGCGTCTGCTCAACATGCTCCCCGAGGAGCTGCGCGGCGCGTATGAGCCGGTGTTCTCCCCCACGGAGGAGGAAGAGCGGCTCGTGAAGGCCGCCGACAAGCTCTCGGCCCTGTGCAAATGCATCGCCGAGCGCAAGGCGGGCAACGGCGAGTTCCTCTCCGCCGAGGAGCAGACCCGCCGCTCGATCGCGGAGCTGCATCTGGCCGAGGCGGACTGGTTTATGGAGCACTGCATCGGCGCATACGAAAAGGATCTGGACGAACTGGGGGCGATGAAGGTATGACCGACGAAAAGAAAGCGCGCATCAGCGAGCTCACGCGCATCTCCCGCGAGAGAGCGCTCACGCAGGAGGAAGTCGCGGAGCGCCTCGCCCTGCGCGAAGAATACCTCGCCGACTGGCGGCGCGGCACGCTCGAGACGCTCGAGAATGTCTACATCATCGGCGCCGACGGCAAAGAACACAAGCTGCCCAAAAAGAAAAAGTAA
>CAZKGZ010000093.1:3974-5911 GCA_964552365.1 uncultured Oscillospiraceae bacterium
ATGGCTGACAGACCCATCCCGGCGCGCAGCGATGTGCCGGAGAAAGACACATGGAATCTCAAGGATATTTTCGAGAGCGATGAAGCATGGCAGGCCGAGTTTGAAGCGCTCAAGGCCGTCCCCGCACAGATCGAAGCCTACCGCGGCCGTCTCGGCGAGAGTGCCGAGGTGCTGCTCTCCTGGTTCCGCCTGAACGACACCCTGTCCATCCGGCTCGAGAAGCTCTACGGCTACGCGAGCTGCAAGGGCGACGAGGACACCGGCAACAGCTTCTATCAGGGCATGCGCTCCAAGGCGCTCGCCACGCTCGTGGGCATCAGCTCCGCCGCCGCCTTCGAGACGCCGGAGATCATGGCGCTCGACGAGGACAAGCTCAATCTCTTCTACGCCGCGCAGCCCGAGCTTGAGACCTACCGCCGCAACATCTACAAGATCCGCCGCTGCAAGGAGCACATCCTCTCCCCCGAGGAGGAGAAGCTGCTCTCCGCCGCCGGCGAGATGGCGCACGCCTCCGCGAACATCGCGAGCGTGTTCCGCGATGCGGACATCACCTTCCCCGATGTGACCGACGGTGAGGGCAGCACCCGCCAGCTCACGGACGGCACCTTCGTCCCGCTCCTCATGAGCCCCGACCGCGTGCTGCGCAAGAACACCTTTGAGACCTACTACAACCGCCTCGGCGAATTCAAGAACACCGTGGCCGCCACGCTCGACGGACAGTTCCGCCAGCTCAAGTTCTTCGCCGACGCGCGTCACTATCCCACCACCCGCGCCGCCGCTCTCGACGGCACCGAGGTGCCCGAGGAAGTGTACGACAACCTCATCGAGGCCGTGCACGCCAATCTCGACAAAATGTACCGCTATGTCGCGCTGCGCAAGAAGATCCTCGGCGTGGACGAGCTGCATATGTACGATGTCTACACCCCGATCGTCGCGGACGCCGACAGCGAGATCACGTTCGAGCAGGCAAAGGAGACCGTGCTCGAGGCGCTCTCCGTGCTCGGCGAGGACTACACCGATCTCCTCAAGATGGGCTTTGAAAACCGCTGGATCGATGTGTACGAGAATGTCGGCAAGCGCGGCGGCGCGTACTCCTCCGGCAACAGCCGTCCGCATCCCTATGTTCTCCTCAACCACAAGGACAACCTCGACAGCCAGTTCACGCTCGCGCACGAGATGGGCCACGCGCTCCACAGCTACCACAGCTGCAAGTACCAGCCCGTGAACACCTCCGACTATGTCATTTTCGTCGCCGAAGTCGCCTCCACCTGCAACGAGGTGCTGCTCATGCGCCACCTCCTCGGCAAGACGACCGACAAGAAGCAGCGCGCCTATCTCATCAACCACTTCCTCGACCAGTTCAAGGGCACGGTGTACCGCCAGACGATGTTCGCCGAGTTCGAGAAGATCATGGGCGACATGAACGGCGCGGGCGAGGCGCTCACAGCCGACGCGCTGTGCGAAAAGTACCTCGCGCTCAACAAGCTCTACTTCGGCCCCGACATGGTCTCCGATGACGGCATCGCGCTCGAGTGGGCGCGCATCCCGCACTTCTTCTACAACTACTATGTGTTCCAGTACGCCACCGGCTTCTCCGCCGCCGTCGCCATCGCCAACCGCATCCTCTCCGAGGGCGCCCCGGCGGTCGCCGACTACAAGAAGTTCCTCTCCTCCGGCGGCAGCGCCGACCCCATCAGCCTCCTGAAGATCGCCGGCGTCGACATGAGCACCCCCAAGCCCGTAAACGACGCCCTCACCCTCTTCGGCGACCTCATCGACGAACTCGAAAAACTGATCGCCGAATGATCCCCCGATAAACATCAAAGAGCAAAGCCCATGAATTTCCGGGCTTTGCTCTTTTTGTCTTTATGCTGCAAACCGATATATATTGTATACGCAGATGATGATTATTGCACAGAGGAGGTAGAGGAAGAGTT
>CAZKGZ010000094.1:0-5841 GCA_964552365.1 uncultured Oscillospiraceae bacterium
CCGGCGAAGCGCTTGGTCTTCTTGAGGATGATGCCGGAGATAACGATGGAGGCCATGCCGACGAAGTAGGCGGAGGTGGAGACCCACGCGCTGCCGCCGAAGATGGCGCCGGCGATCATGCCGATGAACGGGACTTTCGCGCCGCAGGGGATAAAGGTGGTGGTCATGATGGTCATACGGCGGTCGCGTTCGTTTTCGATCGTACGCGAGGCCATGATGCCCGGCACGCCGCAGCCGGTGCCGATGAGCATCGGGATGAAGGATTTGCCGGAAAGACCGAACTTACGGAACACACGGTCCAGAACGAAGGCGATACGGGCCATATAGCCGCAGGCCTCGAGGAATGCGAGCAGGAGGAACAGAACGAGCATCTGCGGCACGAAGCCGAGGACCGCGCCGACACCGGCGACGATACCGTCGAGGATCAGACCGCTGAGCCAATCGGCGCAGTTGAGGGATTCCAGCAGGTTGGAAACGAGAGTGGGGATGCCGGGGACCCAGACGCCGTAGTTCGCCGGATCGGGCTCTTCGCCCATTTCTTCGACGGTGGCGAGGGCTGCCTCGTAATCTTCAACGGTGGCTTCCTCGGTGGAAACTTCGAGAGTCTCTTCGTCTTCCACTTCGTAGGTGAACTTGCCGTCGGCGGGCTCGCCGTTTTCTTCGACATACGCTTCGTAGCCGTCAACGATGGTCGCGGCGTCGGAGTAGGTTTCGGATGCCTCGCTGTACGCGGAGGAGCCGATCCCGAAGAGGTGCCAGCCGTCGCCGAACACGCCGTCGTTCATCCAGTCGGTCGCGGGGGCGCCGACGCCGACCATGGCGATCCAGTAAACGAGGAACATGATGACCGCGAAGATGGGCAGACCCAGCCAGCGGTTCGTGACGATCTTATCGATCTTATCGGAGGTGGAGAGCTTGCCGACGTTTTTCTTCTTGTAGCAGGCCTTGATGACTTCGGCAATGTAGATGTAGCGCTCGTTGGTGATGATGCTCTCGGCGTCGTCGTCCAGCTCTTTCTCGGCGGCGGCGATGTCGGCCTCGACATGGTTCTTGAGCTCATCGCTCATCTTCAGGCTCTCGAGGACCTTGTCATCGCGCTCGAACACCTTGATGGCGTACCAGCGCTGCTGCTCTTCGGGCATCTCGTGCACGACGGCCTCTTCGATGTGGGCGATGGCGTGCTCGACCGGGCCGGAGAACTTGTGCTGCGGAAGGGTCTTGCCGTTCTTCGCGGCCTCAATGGCGGCCTCGGCGGCTTCCTTGACGCCCTCGTTCTTCAGAGCGGAGATCTCAATGACCTTGCAGCCGAGCTGACGGGACAGCTCCTCGATGTTGATCTTGTCACCGTTCTTGCGGACAACGTCCATCATGTTCACGGCGATGACAACGGGGATGCCGAGCTCGGTGAGCTGCGTGGTGAGGTACAGGTTGCGCTCGAGGTTGGTGCCGTCGATGATGTTCAAAATGGCATCGGGACGGGTGCCGATGAGGTAATTTCTTGCTACGACTTCCTCCAGCGTGTAGGGGGAGAGAGAGTAAATGCCCGGAAGGTCGGTGACGATAACGCCTTCGTGACCCTTGAGCTTGCCTTCTTTCTTTTCGACCGTGACGCCGGGCCAGTTGCCTACGAACTGGTTGGAGCCGGTCAGCGCATTGAACAGGGTGGTCTTACCGCTGTTCGGGTTGCCCGCCAGGGCGATACGCAAATCCATGATTCACGCTTCCTTTCTGCTCTCAAATAGCAATATGCTTTCTCGAATTACTCGACTTCGATCATTTCGGCGTCGGCTTTACGAAGCGACAGCTCGTAGTTGCGGACGGTGACTTCAATGGGATCGCCCAGAGGTGCGACCTTGCGGACGTAGACTTCGGTGCCTCTCGTGATGCCCATATCCATAATGCGGCGCTTCACGGCACCTTCGCCATGGAGCTTCACAACTTTAACGGTAGCCCCGACAGGCACTTCGCGAAGAGTTTTCATGCGGATGTCTCCTCCTTATGTTAAATGTTAATTCAGACCATGATCTTGCGCGCCAACTCACCGTTGACGGCTACGCGGGATTCCTTCACTTTCACGATCAGGTTTCCGCCGAGGGTGTTGACGATGCAAACCTCGCCGCCGACCGTGAAGCCGAGATCTTCCAAGTGGCGCTTCATTTCGGGATTTCCGCTGATGCGTTTTACGATCTGCGGCTCGCCGACCGACGCCAGTGCCAAAGGCATCATACTGCAGCCTCCTCATCTTCGGGCTAAGTGCGGCCTGCGCGGCGGCACTTGCATGCATAGTAACGGTTAGAACTCGCTAACTGCGTTTATATAATAGTTATACTATGCTAACTTGTCAAGAAAAAATTTTGTTTCTTTTGTATTTCGTCGAACTGACACAAAATCTTGCAATCTTTTGTGCCGTATGGTATTATTTAACGAGAATCGGCGCGGGAAAGCCCCGTGCGCACGAAAAAAAGACTCTCGTCTGAGAAGAAACGGAGAAATCGGATATCATGATCATGCAGGAATCCGGGGAAATGTACCTCGAAACCATATACCGCCTCTCGCTGGTGCTGCCCGTGGTGCGCTCGATCGATGTGAGCGAATACATGGGCTACTCGAAGCCGTCGGTGAGCCGCGCCATCGGCATTCTGAAAAGCGAGGAGCTTATCACGGTCGACAAGCTCGGCTACATCACGCTCACCGACGCCGGCCGCGAGCACGCCAAAAACATCTACGACCGCCACAAATGCCTCACCAGGCTCTTCACGCTCATCGGCGTGAGCCCCGAAACGGCCGCCGACGACGCCTGCCGCGTAGAACACTACATCAGCGACGAGACCTTCCGGGCCATAAAACGCCGCCTCGCCGAACTCGAAACGGAAGAAGAGAGCGGGAAAGAAGAATAATTTCAAAGACAAAATAAGCCAAGGGGTGCTCAACGGAATGAGCACCCCTTTTTATACATAAGGGATCTGACGAGATACTGACGAGATAAGCGGTACGATCCGCCGCAAAAAAATACCCCGCGGTTCCTTTCATCCGGCTGAAAGCCGGGAGGGAGCTGCGGGGTTTGTGCTTAAAAGGGAGGGACGGCACCGCATCTTGCGATCGCGATGCCGCCCGGGGAAGACCGCAGCGATGTTGTGCGGCCTTCCCCAAAGAAAGGAGGGAAGAAGAAACCGGCAAGCTCCGGGCGCACTGTTTCCCGGGCTGCCTTGGGAATATGTCGTTATCAGCCGAAACGACCCTGCACGTAGTCTTCGGTGCGCTTGTCGTCCGGGTTGGAGAATATCTTCTTTGTGTCGGCCATTTCCACGAGGTGGCCGAGCAGGAAAAACGCGGTCTTGTCGGAGATGCGCGCGGCCTGCTGCATGTTGTGCGTCACGATGACGATGGTGTAGCGCTCCTTGAGCTCGAGCGCGAGCTCTTCGATGCGGCCGGTGGAGATGGGGTCGAGGGCGCTGGTCGGCTCGTCCATGAGCAGGATCTCCGGCTCCGCGGCGAGGGCGCGGGCGATGCACAGTCTCTGCTGCTGTCCGCCGGAGAGGCCGAGCGCGCTCTTTTTGAGGCAGTCCTTTGTCTCGTCCCAGATGGCGGCGCAGCGAAGCGCACTCTCCACCACGGAATCGAGCTCGTCTTTCTTATGAATGCCGCGCAGACGCGGGGCGTAGGCGATGTTGTCGTAAATGCTCATCGGGAACGGGTTCGGCTTCTGGAACACCATGCCGATCTGGGCGCGCAGCTGCGTCACATCGATCTTGTCGCCGTACACATTGTGGCCGTGGTAGAGCACCGCACCTTCGATGCGGCAGCCGGGCACGAGGTCGTTCATGCGGTCGATCGTCTTGAGGAAGGTGGACTTGCCGCAGCCGGAGGGCCCGATGAGAGCGGTGATCTGGTTGGAGTAGATCTCCGTGTCGATATCGTAGAGCGCCTGATGCGTTCCGTACCAGAGGTTGAGCTTTTTCGTTTCGAGAATGGGTTCCATATCGTTAAGCCTTTCCTTTCCGCGTATGTGTATGGCGCACCGGCTCGGCCGTGCGCTTTTTCTTCGCCGTGAGCGAAGCGAGAAAATTCAGGAGGAATGTCAGCATGAGCAGTACCGCGGCGATGCCGAAGGCCACGTCAAATTTGCCCTGCTCGCTGGCGTAGAGGTAAAGCGCCACGGAAAGCGTGGCCGAGGAGGACTGCAGCGCCTTGCCGAAGCCGAGCAGCTTGAGTCCGAAGCCGGCGGTGAAGAGAAGCGCCGCGCTCTCGCCGGTGATGCGGCCGATCGACAGGATGCAGCCGGTCACGATGCCGTCCACGGCGTTCGGGAGCACCACGGTGCGCACCATGTGCCATTTGCCGCTGCCGAGGGCGAGGGCTCCTTCGCGGTAGGCGCGCGGCACGGCGAGCAGACTCTCGCGGGTGTTCGCCATGACGGTCGGGAGCACCATGAGCGCGAGTGTGAGGCCGCCGGCGAGGATGCCCTGCTTGAGCCCGGCGAGCTTGATGAAGAACAGCATGCCGATGAGGCCGAAGAGGATCGAGGGGATGCCGGTGAGCGTTTCGGCGGCGAAGCTGATGAGCCGCACGATGCGCGGGTTCTCCGCATACTCCGTGATGTACACCGCCGCGCCCACACCGAGCGGGAGCGCGATGCCCATCGCGATGAGGATAATGTACAGCGTGTTGCATATGTTCGGGAGAATGCCGGTGGTGTTGGCGAGATAGCTCGTCTGCGTCGTGAGGAACGACCAGCTCAGCTGCGGGAGGCCCCGCACGAGGATCTCACCGATGAGGAACACGAGCACGCCGCCGGTGATGACCGCCGAGAGGATCATCGCGATGCGCAGAAAATATTCGCGAAACTTTCTCATGCCTTTGCGCTCCTTTCACTCACGATGCGCAGCGCCGCATTGATGAGCAGTATGAAGAGGAAGAGGACAAGACCGATGGAGAAGAGCGCGTCGCGCTGCAGCGAGCCGTAGGAGGCGTAGGACATTTCCGACACGATAGCGGTCGTGAGGAAACGCACGGAGGTGAAGAGCGAGGGCATATTTGCCACGTTGCCCGCCACCATGATGATGGCCATGGCCTCACCGATGGCGCGTCCGGCGCCCTGAATGATCGATGCGATCACGCCGCTTCGCGCCGCACGGAGCGACACGAGGAACCAGGTCTCCGCCTTTGTCGCACCGAGCGCGAGGGAGGCTTCCTCCAGCTCCCGCGGCACCGCCCGCAGCGCCGTTTCCGACACGCTCACGATGTAGGGGAGGATCATGACCGTCAGCACGAGCACTGCCGTCAGCAGGCACGCGCCCGAGGAGAGGGAGAAGAGATTCTGCACGAACGGCACGAGCACCGTCATGCCGACGAGGCCGTACACGACCGAGGGGATGCCGGCGAGCAGCGCCACGCAGCTTCGCGCCGCGGTCGCCACACGCGGAGGAGCGGCCTTCGCAAGGAACACCGCCGTGAATATGCCGAGCGGGATGCCGAGCAGCAGCGCGCCCGCCGTGCCGTAAATACTCGTGAGAATGAACGGCAGAATGCCGAACTGATTGGTGCCGGAGCTCCAGACCTTCCCGAAGAGGAAGTTCTTCAACCCGATCTCCCGGATCGCCGGCACACCGGAGATGACGAGATACAGACAGATGCACAGCACGAATCCCACCGCCGCGATGCCGCACAGGAGAAATACGAACCGCACGCCGTTTTCCAAAATTTCCGCTTTCTTTTTCATGACCCGCAAACAGACCTCTTAAATATTATAATGTACAAACTTCCCTGCTTACGGCGAAAAGTATAATCCCCCCCTGTAAAATCCGTTATCCGAGGTCTGTAAAATATGTGTAAAGCGAAAAA
>CAZKGZ010000095.1:0-5727 GCA_964552365.1 uncultured Oscillospiraceae bacterium
CGTCGCCGCGGGCACCGCCGCCGGCACCGTGGACTATTCCGGCGACGTGAACGGCTCCAAGAAGACCGACATCAACGATGCCCAGCTTGTCTACGACATGTACAACGCGCGCTATGCGGACTTCACCACCGTCACGATGTACAAGTTCCTGTGCGCCGATGTCTCCGACAGCACGCCCGACGGCACGACACTCCTCAACGTGAACGACGCCGTCTGCATCGTGAACCTCCTCAAGTAATTTTTCTCCCGGGCAATACCATGCAAAATTCCCTCCCCCGCACCCGCGGGGGAGGGGATCCCCGCAGAAATTGACTCATGCCGCCGGGATGCGGCGGCATGGGTGAGTTCCCGCAATACCAATGGCAACCCCGCACAATGATTTTAAGAGGTGCTCCTATGAAAAAATGCAAAAGAATCGCAGCTCTGGCCCTGGCAGTCATGCTTATCGCCGTATGCATGATCCCCGCCGCGGCTGTGGACAACTCCATGAAGTTCAACTTCGACCTGAGCGTGGACGGTCAGCATACGAAGAACGTGCTCACCGGCGACATCGTCACGGTCGTATTCACGCTCGAGCGCACCGACGCGCAGAAGAACTTCACGGTCTACGGCGTGCAGAACGAGATCGAGTATGATCCCGAGTTCTTTGAATATGTCGAGGGCAGCTCCCTCCTCATGCCCGGCATCGACGAGTCGCAGGTCGCGCTCGTGAACGGCAAGGAACGCTTTTACATGAACTATCTCTCACTCGGCGGCGGCACGGAATGGTCGGCGTCGACGACGGTCGGCTCCATCCAGCTGCGCGTCATCGCCGAGACCGGCGTCTCGCACGTGTGCAGCAAGGCAAACTTCGTCTCCACCAAGGACGGCTCCGACTACTATGCCTCCACAAAAGAGGATGTCACCATCATCGTGTCCTCCGAATGCATCGTTCGCTTTGACTCGAACGGCGGCTCGGATGTGGAAGAGCTCCGTGTGCCGTACGGCGAGAAGATCCCCAAGCCCGACGATCCCACCCGCGATGGACTCTACTTCTCCGGCTGGTACACCGACATCGAGCGCACGCAGAAGTGGGACTTTGATACCGACACCGTGGACGGCAACATCACGCTGTACGCCGGCTGGAGCGAAACGCCCCTCGACGGCGATACCGGCGCTTCCGGCGGATGGGGCTGGCTGTGGTGGCTGCTGCCGCTCCTCGGACTGCTGATCCTGATCCTCATCTTCCTGCGCCGCCGCGTCCGCTTCGAGACCTTCGGCGGCACGGAACTGGACGATGTCCGCGTCTGGCGCGGCCAAAAGATCAACGAGCCCGCCGCCCCGCAGAAGATCGGCAAGCTCTTCACCGGCTGGTTCAGGGACGAGGAATGCACCGAGCCCTGGAACTTCGAAGAGGACAAGGTGAAGAAGAACATCACGCTTTACGCCCGCTGGAACTGACAAACTTTCTTCCCGCGCCGGACGAAGAACGCTCCGGCACGGGACCGATGAAAGGACCCGAATCGATTGAACGATAACACATTAGCCCGTGCCCTCGGACTTCTGCTCACGGCAGCGCTCCTGTTCGGCTGCGTCTTTGCCGTGAGCGGCGTCGGCCGCACGGAGCCGCCGGACGATCGGGCGGACGACCCCGCGCAGCTGCAGCCGGAAGCCCTGTCCACAGAGCGCACCGGCGGCTTTACGGCCTCGGATGACTCGGAGGAGGAGACGGAAGAAGAACCTCCCGAAGACGAACCGCAGCCGACCGCGGCCCCGGAAGAACCGGAGCCGACGACTGCCCCGGACGATGAAACGGAGCCCGAAGACGACACAAAAAAAGATACGCCCGATGATACCGGCGATAATACGGATGACTCCGGCAAGGGAGACGGCGGCGACACCGGCGACGAGGACGGCGATGACGAGCCGGAAGGCCCGTACATCATCACGAACCTCGACCAATATGTGTCCGCGCCCGTCACGCCCTCCATGCTGGAGAACGGCATGCTCTCCTTCACGGCGCGTGCCGCCGGCGGCACCGGCCTCTCGCTCGAGGTGCGCTACCGCCACGCCGATGACAGCGGCAACGGCACGCTCCTCTATGTAAACGGCCGGCAGGACTATAAGACCGCGCTCGAGTTCGGGCAGAACTATATCACCCTGATCCTCCGCCAGAACGGAAAAACGCTCGAATCGAAGCGCTACTCCATCCGTTACCGCCAGTCGGCGGACGAGGAGAACCCGGAATCCGGCGACCATCCGCCGCAGATCCGCATGGCGTCCCCGGACGAGAGCGAGTGGCCCGTGGAAACGAGCAACCGCAACTTTGATTTCAATCTGAATGTTACGGACACGCACACCGGCAAACGCCTCCCCGCGAGCAACATCTCCGTCACGGTGCGCGACGCCTCCGGCAAAACCATTGCCGCCACCGCCCACGGCTATTCCTACGAGCTCTGGCTCGAGCGCCCGAACATCGGCGATGTGAATGTCTACACCATAACGGTCACAGCCTGGGACGAAGACGGCTGCTCTGCAAGCTATCGCTCCTACACGCTCACCTACGACGCCATCGACAGCGGCGATACGATCGGCACCGCGACCATCGTCATCGACGCCACCACCGTCGGCATGGGGATCCTCGATATCATCCCGGATGTCGAGGTGCGGCAGGATGTGAGCGCGGCGCAGGTCGTACTCGACGCCCTCACGGAATACGGCTACAGCGTAGATTACGCCGGCTCCGTGAAAGTCGGCTTTTATATCCGCTCGCTCAACAGCGGCGCCGTCAATACCGGCTCCGTTCCGGAAAAGCTCTGGACGATGATCCAACGTGACGGCATCGGCCTCATGGACAGCGGCACATCGGACAGCCTCGGCGAGTTCGACTATACGCGCGGCTCCGGCTGGATGTACTCCATCAACGGCACAGTCTACGCCGACAAGGGCATGTCCGAACGCTATCTCCAAAACGGCGACACGCTCTACCTCCGCTACACGCTCGCCTACGGCAAGGACATCGGCGGCTACGGCGCGACCGGCAGCTCCTACGGCACGTTTTCGGAATACTGCTACCGCTACATCGGCGGCGAGGAGATCTTCATCGGCCACGCCGAAATGGAGGAAAAGGAGCGCGTGGAGCCTACGGAGACCGAACCCGGCTACATCCTCCGCGAGTGCCCCCGCTGCGGCGAACAGGAAAAGGAAGAACTCCCCATCGTGACCCCAAGCCCGGAACCGACGGGCGAGGAGCCGACCCCGACACCGGAAGTCGATGTGACGCCGCCTCCGGAGATCGAGACCACTCCGACACCTACCCCAAGCGAAGAACCATCCAAACCGGAAGAACCGGAAGGAGAGGAATAGAATGAAGCTATTGAAAAAAGCGGCGGCGCTGCTGCTTTGCGCCCTTTGCCTTGCGCAGTGCGCCCTGGCCGCATCCCCCGCGGAAAGCGCGAAAGATCTCGCTCTTTCCGCCGCCGGGGGACAGAAAAATCTCGCCGGAGTGAGCGGTGATCTGCTCTCCCTCGGCGAGGATTTTCCTGCCGGCACGTCCGTATGCGACTGGACGGCCATGGCATTTTCCCTTCTCGGCATCGATGATACGGCAAGCTACCTTGCCGCCGAGAACGAGTACATCTCTCAAAACTTTCCCGTACCCGAAAGCGGGCGGGAACCCTTAGCCACCGAATGGCAGCGCGCGGCACTCACGGTACGCGCCCTCGGCGGCGACCCGACCGCGTGCGGCACGGACGGCAAGATCGACCTCATCGCGGGCGGCACCTATGATTATTCCGGCGACACGCTCGGAAAGCAGGGCCTCAACGGCTGGATCTTTGCGCTGATCGCCCTTGACTGCGGGGCGTATGAAATTCCGGACGGCAGCCGCTATACCCGCGAAGACATCCTCTCCGCCATTCTTTCCGCGCAGGAGACGGACGGCGGCTTCGGCCTCGTGACCGGCTCCTCCGATACGGACATCACCGCCATGGCGCTGCAATCTCTCGCCCCGTACGCCGACGGTGAGGCCGCCGAAGCTGTCGACCGCGCGGTCGCCTATCTCGCCTCCGTCCTCACGGACGAGGCCCTTTTCCGCTACGGCGACAGCCCCACGGCGGAGAGCTCCGCACAGGTCATCATCGCGCTGTGCGCGCTCGGCATCGACCCGGAAGAGGACGCGCGCTTTGCGAAAAACGGCGTGAACATCCTCGATGCCCTCGTTGATACCTACCGCCGCCCGGACGGCAGCTACGCCCACACCCCCGATGATGCGGACGGCGACTTCATGGCAACGGAGCAGGTGATGCTTGCCTTCACCGCCCTCTGGAAGCTCCGCAGCGGCGCGGGTCGGCTCTATGACTTCACCGCCGTACCGATCGCCGCCGAACCCGAAACCGGCACGCCGGTATATTTCATCATCGCCGCGGTCCTCGTGTGCGCGGCCGGCCTCACGGTGCTTGCCGTAATGCGAAAGAAAAGGGAGAAATAAGTATGTACGAACTGACAGATAAAATTTGCTCGGAGATCAAAAAAGTCATTGTCGGCAAGGACGATGTGGTAAAGCACGTCCTCATGGCCATCCTGGCACAGGGCCATGTTCTTCTCGAGGATGTCCCCGGCGTCGGCAAAACGACGCTCGCCATGGCGTTTGCCAAAACGCTCGGATTGCAGACGGCCCGCGTGCAGTTCACCTCCGACACCATGCCCTCCGACATCATCGGCTTTTCCGTATACGAAAAGAGCACCGGCTCTCTCAGCTATAAGCCCGGTGCCGTTATGACGAACCTCCTCCTCGCGGACGAGATCAACCGCACCTCGAGCAAAACGCAGTCCGCGCTCCTCGAGGCCATGGAGGAAAAGCACGTAACGGTGGACGGCGTGACGCATCCGCTGCCCGAACCGTTCATCGTGATCGCCACGCAGAACCCGGTCGGCTCCGCCGGCACCATGATGCTGCCGAACTCCCAGCTCGACCGCTTCCTCATGAAGCTCTCCATGGGCTATCCCGACCTCGAGAGCCAGACCGAGATCCTCCGTGAACGCCACCACGAAAACCCGCTCGACAAGGTGCAGGGCGTGACGGATGTAAAAACGCTCCTCGCGCTCATCGATGAGGTGACAGCCGTGCATTTTGCCGACAGCGTTTATAAATATGCGGCGCAGCTCGTGGAGCAGACCCGCCGCAGCGCCTTCATTACGCTCGGCGTAAGCCCGCGCGGTGCGCTGGCCGTGTGCCGCGCCGCCAAAGCCAATGCGTATCTCGAGAAACGCGACTATGTGACGCCCGACGATGTGGCGGAGGTGTTCCCGTATGTGTGCGCCCACCGCATCATCCTCAACACGAAAGCCCGCCTCAACGAATATACGCCCGAACAGCTCCTCGGCAGCATCCTCGCCGAAACGGAAAAGCCGGAGATCCGGGAGTTCCGCAAGTGATGCTGCGAAGGATCACAGCCGCCGTATTGTGGGCGGCAGGTCTCGCGGCTCTTGCGGCGGGATGGATCGCGAGCGGCAGCGCCCTTCTGCTCGGCGCGGCGATCGCCGTGCTGCTACTGCCGTTCCTATCCCTTGGCCTCCAGTACATGATCCGCCGGCATATCCGTGTCTCCCTGAAGCTCGAGCCGATGGTGCAGAAAGGCGCGGCGGCACAGGCTGTGCTCACGGTGCGAAATGATGCGTTTGTGAGCGCCGGAGCTGTCCTCCGTGAGATTGTCCGCATATTCCACTATGTTCTCGGCATAGTCGCCG
>CAZKGZ010000096.1:0-5725 GCA_964552365.1 uncultured Oscillospiraceae bacterium
AACAAAGCAATCGGCACTCATAACGAATGCCGATTGTTTATCATTTACCCCATGCAGTTATTACATACCGGTTTATTGCAGTTGAGACAACAATCAATAGAATCTTCTTTGCTTTTGAATATTACCAAGATAAATCGTTTTCTTTACCGCGATTTTAGCACAGCCTCGGCCTGCGTCGATCGGTTTGCCGCACATCCGAAAAATTCTGCGTTTTTTCCAAATCTATGCTTGCTTTTTTCAGCACTTCGCCTATATAATGGGCGCGTAATAAGCGTGTAAAGCGAAAACGGTTTCTTTTGTATACGGACAAATGAGGAGGTTTCTATGAATCCTGCAGCCGTTGACCAATACCGGAAAGCGCTCCGGGAAGGACGAAAGTATTACCGAGATGCGATCGCCCGCGGCGAGTACCCGTATCCTCCGGCCCTCGACGATATTCTGCATGAGTCCGCCGTTGCGGGCTATGCGGATCTCGGCCTCGTGAACATCCCCTCCGACCGCATTGCCGGCACAAAGACCGCCGGGCGCGTTGCGGCGCTGGCCGGGAACTTTATGCCGATCTTGGAGGAAGAAACCGAGTTTGCCTCCAAATGGATGAACCTGTGCGATGCCCACCTCGGCGATGAGGGCATCCGCGACCCCGTTCGCTGCTATGAATACATGGGGCGGTTTTACATTCAGGAGGGCAACAAGCGCGTCAGCGTCCTCTTGAGCTATGAAGCACCCGACATCCCCGCCGTCGTCACGCGGGTCGTGCCGCAGTACACCGATGAGCACGAGATCAAGGTCTACTACGAGTTCATGCACTTCTACTCCCTGTCGGGAGAATACAATGTCGAATTCATCCACCGCGGGCAGTATGCAAAGCTGCAGGCGGCTCTCGGCTTTTCCGAGGAGCACGTCTGGACGGACGACGAGCGCCGCAGCTTCCGTGCGGGCTTCTCACGCTTCCGGGAGGCGTTCAAAAAGCTCCGCTCGGAAACGCTTGCCGTAACATGTGCCGAGGCGCTGCTCGTGTGGCTGCAGGTCTATACTTTCGCGGAGCTCAAGGAGCTGTCCGCCGCCGAGCTCACGCAGAAGCTCTCCGGCATATGGCCGGATGTCGAGGCGTGCGCCGATAAGCACGCCATCGAGCTGAGCACCGCGCCGGAAACGCGCGAGCAGGGCATCCTTTCCAAAATTCTCGGCATCGGCCGGACGGATCACATCTCCGTCGCATTCATCTACGCCTTTTCGCCCGAGGTCAGTGCGTGGACGCAGGCCCACGATGATGGGCGGCAGTATCTGGAATCCGCCATGGGCGACCATGTCGATATAAAGGTATATACCGCGCTCGACCACGATTACGATGCCGCCATCAATGAGGCCATCGAAAACGGCGCGGAGCTCATTTTTGCCACCACGCCGTCCATGATCGGCCCGTGCCGCCGCGCCGCCGCCAGGTACCCGAAAGTGAAGATCCTCGACTGCGGACTCTTCCAGCCCTATACCGGCGTGCGGATGTACTACAGCCGCATCTATGAAACCAAGTTCATCACCGGCGCGATCGCCGGAGCCATGACGGAGAACGACACCGTCGGCTATGTGGCCAACTACCCCATCTACGGCGTTCCGACCGGCGTAAATGCCTTCGCGCTCGGCGTGCGGCTCACGAATCCCCGCGCCAGGGTGAAGCTCGCGTGGTCGTGCGTGCCCGGAAACCCGGTGCAGACGCTCATGGACGCCGGCGCCACGGTCATTTCCAACCGCGAGGCCGTCAGCCCCGACAGCCCGCGCAATCCCTTCGAGATCGGCACCTACCTCCGCCGGACGGACGGCACGCTGCAGCCGCTGGCGACGCCCATCTGGAAATGGGGACGGCTCTATGAGCGCGTCGTGCAGAGCATCCTCACCGGCGTGTGGGAGGACATTTCCGCGAGCAAAGCGCTCAACTACTGGTGGGGCATGGACAGCGGCGTGCTGGATGTGCACTTCGCGCCGGGTCTGCCGGACGGCGTATACAGCCTCGGCCGCATGCTGAAGATGGGCGTTACGGCGCGCTCGGTCCTGCCGTTCCAGACGCGCATCGTCGACCGCGACGGCACGCTGCGAAACGACGGTTCCCGGGACTTCACGCCCGAAGAACTCATAAAAATGGACTGGTTCTGCGAGAATGTCGAAGGCAGCATCCCCGGCTTTGAGGAGCTTCGCCTCGGCTCGCGGGATCTCGTGCGGACACAGGGACTCTACCGCAAGTACCTTCTCCCGGAGATCGGAGGCAAACAGCTTTGAAACTTCTGCTCATATCCGACGAAGAAGAAAAATACCTCTGGGACTACTATCAGCCCGGTCGGCTCGAGGGCATCGACATGATCCTCTCCGCCGGCGACCTGAAGGCGGAATACCTGAGATTCCTCGTGACGATGGCGAACCGCCCGCTGCTCTATGTCCACGGCAACCACGACGAGCCGTATGACCGTGACCCGCCCGAGGGGTGCGAGTGCATCGACGATAAGCTGGTCACCGTGAACGGCCTTCGCATCCTCGGCCTCGGCGGCTGCCCCAAATACAACGCCGGAAAGTATCAGTATACCGAGCGGCAGATGGAACGGCGCATCCGCCGTCTCCGTCTCGCCCTTCTCCGCGCGGGAGGCGTAGACATCGTTCTCACACACGCGCCTCCGGAGAATTTGGGCGACTGGGATGACAACGCCCACAAGGGCTTTGCGGCCTTCCTGCCGCTGCTCGAAAAATATCACCCGGCCTACCTCATCCACGGCCATGTCCACACGCGCTACCGCCCCAAAGCCGAGCGCATCCTCGAACACAACGGCACAAAGATCATCAACGCCTGCGGCCGCTACATCCTCGAGATCGACGACCCGACGAAATAAAAAAGCCGAACCTGTGTGCGATCACAGGTTCGGCTTTTCCATGGATGGCTATTATCCCTGTTCTCCGAAATGCGCAAACAGACGGTCTACAACATCGGGAGCAGACTTATAATCGAACTTTCTTGCGAAGAGCGCGGTGTCGGGGGCGGCGATGAGCTCATCGAAGTCGGCGTCGCGGAAGGTGTAGGGATTGCCGCGCTCCCAGTCAATATACCGCAGACAGCTCGCATAGTTGTTCGCGAAGGCGTTCGGAGCGAGCGTATCGCGGAAGGGCGAGTTGACGATCTCCGTCTGCACGAACATTTCGTCCGAGCAGTAGGTGTCCGCAAAGAGCGAGCGGATCTCCGGCTCCTTTTCGAGAAGGTATGCGGCGAGCGCGTGCGTGATGCTGAACCACTGCGAGCCCTTCTGGAAGGTGAAGCCGTCCGGCAGACGGCGGGTGCGGTTTATGCCGAGACACAGCTGCGCTCCGGCCGTGATGTTCCGCAGCGCACGGCGCACCTTCGGCTTGCGGATGTTCCACCGCTGGCAGGGGTAGTAGAACCGTACGCGGTAAAAGTCGGTGCGGGCGATCTCGGGCGCCATGAAGCACACATAGTTCGTTCCGGGGGAGCGGGTGAAATAGTCCTCAATATACCGGCGCGACTTGAGCGGCACATCCACGCCCGAAATGAGATGGTAATAGTCATACCCGCCCGGCACGGCCGCGCGCAGAAGCTCCAGCTCCGCCTCGGCGATGGAGAAATGCCCCCACGAAATGCGGTGGCGCGGCACGAACACCACGCGCGACTTCTTCGGCACGGAGAGAAACCGTTCCGGCGAGAAGTCCGCCTTTGCATCGACATGGATAAAAAAGTCCGCGTTTTCGCTGTCGAGAAACCGCAGCTGCTTTTCGAGGATCTCAAAATTCCCGTGCGTGAGGATCAGCCAGGCGTGACGCATAAAAAGCGCTCCTTTCGGTTATTATACCTGCGGCGAAATGCGCAGGGAAAAATGGCTTTTGTGAAATTCCAGAAGTCCTTCATCGCGCATCTTGCCGAGCTCGAGCGAGAGCCCGCTGCGCTCCACGGCAAGGTAGTCCGCCAGCTGCTGGCGGGAAAACGGAATGTCGAACTCGTACGAGCCGCATCGCTGCGCCTGCGCGGAAAAATACGCCATCAGCTTGGCGCGCGTCGTGCGCTGGCCCATGAGCGTGAGCTTTTCGTTGAACAGCAGATTTTTCGCCGCCATCTCGCCGAGCAGGTTGCGGATGATGCGGCTGTGGTGCTCGCACGCCGAGGAGCACACGGTCAGCACGCGCTTCACATCGAGGAAGAGCGCGGTCACCGGTGTTTCCGCGAGGACGCTCACATTCAGCACCGCGCCCGGCGCACACGCAAAGGCCGCAGCGAATGTCTCACCCGCCCCGGCTTTGGAGAGAATGTTGCGGTTGCCCCACACATCCTCCTGTACCACGAGCACGCTGCCCGCAAGCACGAGCCCGATGGACTCCGCCGTATCCCCGGCGCGCAGCAGGAACGAATCCTTCGGAAAACTCTCCTCTTGCGCACAAAGGCACGAGAGCATCGCGTCCAACTCCTTCTCCGAAATGCCCTGAAAAAGCGTTGACGCCCGGAGAAGCGGATAAAATTCTTTCACAAGATCCCTCTTTTGTTGAATATTCAACCGACATATTGAATCTATTGTACTTTAATATAAGCAGAAAATCAAGAGTAAAGAACCGCCGGGAGTGGGATCGCGGCGGCATCGAAAATACGGAGGTATGGATCTATGAAACGCAGAATTATTGAAATCGACCGCGACAAATGCAACGGCTGCGGAGCATGCGCCGCTGCGTGCCACGAGGGCGCCATCGGCATGGAAGACGGCAAGGCCAAGCTCATGCGCGATGATTACTGCGACGGCCTCGGCGACTGCCTGCCGGCGTGCCCGACCGGAGCCATCACGTTCGTCGAGCGCGAAGCCGCCGCCTACGATGAGGCCGCCGTGCTGGCAAGCAAGCAGGAAAAAATGCGCCGCGAAGGCGTGAAGCTCCCCGGCGGATGCCCGGGCACGAGAATGCGTACCTTTGACCGCGCCGAGAGCACCGAAGCGCCCGCCGCGCCGAGCGCCGAGCCGGTGAGCCGCCTCTCCCAGTGGCCGGTGCAGATCAAGCTCGTGCCGGTGAACGCACCGTATTTCCAAGGCGCGAAGCTCCTCATCGCCGCCGACTGCACGGCATACGCCTATGCGGCGTTCCACGAGAAATTCATCAAGGGCCACATCACGCTCGTCGGCTGCCCGAAGCTCGACAGCGTGGACTACTCCGAAAAGCTCACGGAGATCATCCGCAATAACGACATCAAGAGCGTCACCGTGGTGCGCATGGAAGTGCCCTGCTGCGGCGGCCTGGAGCACGCCGCCGTCACCGCACTGAAGAACAGCGGCAAATTCCTGCCGTGGCAGGTCGTGACCATCTCCACGGACGGCCGCATCCTCGACTGATGACGCAAGATATCGAAACGCTGACCGGGGCGCTCATCGGACTCGTCCGCGCCGCGGACGGCAACGAGCTCGTGACCGGGGAAACGCACCGCCTCCTTGCGGACGGTCTGGCGCTCACCGGACAGGAAGACCCCGACCCCATCGAGGTGCGCACGATGATCGCGCGCGTGCGCGGAGAAAAGCACCGGCTCGTGCCGGACTGCTCGGTATGTGCCTCTCCCTGCGGACGCACGGCGGATTACGATATGCACCTTTTGACCGCTGCCGAGCCGTCGGTGCGTGCTCTCAAGGAAAAGATCCTGTCCGGGGCACAAACACTGGCCTCGCGCACACCGCTTACCCCCGATGCGCAGCTTCTCCTCGAACGC
>CAZKGZ010000097.1:0-5672 GCA_964552365.1 uncultured Oscillospiraceae bacterium
CTACGCCGAGGGATAGCGGCGGTATGTGGAGTCCCTCTCCTCCTACGCACGGATGTTTTTGGGGCAGATGGAAAAGCCCGATGTGGACTACATCGAGGGTCTTTCCCCCGCCATATCCATCGACCAGAAAACCACGAGCCGCAACCCGCGCTCGACCGTCGGCACGGTGACGGAGATCTACGACTATCTGCGCCTTCTGTGGGCGCGCATCGGCACACCGCACTGCCCGAAGTGCGGCAAGGAGATCCGCCGTCAGACCATCGACCAGATCATCGACCGCGTAACGGCCCTGCCCGATGGCACGCGCCTGCAGATCCTCGCGCCGGTCGTCCGCGGCAAAAAGGGCGAGCACGCCAAGGTGTTCGAAGATGCGCGCCGGAGCGGCTATGTCCGCGTGCGCGTGGACGGCAATCTCTATGACCTCTCCGAGACCATCGAGCTCAACAAAAATCAGAAGCACCGCATCGAGATCGTCGTCGACCGTCTGGTGATGAAGCCGGACATCCGCCGCCGTCTCACCGACTCCGTGGAAACGGCGTCCTCGCTCACGGGCGGCCTTGTGACGGTCGACCTGCCGGCGGAGGGCCGCGAAATGACCTTCTCGCAGAACTATGCCTGCGAAGACTGCGGTATCTCCATCGAGGAGCTCTCGCCGCGCGCCTTCTCTTTCAATAACCCCTACGGCGCCTGCCCGACCTGCACCGGCCTCGGCACGCAGATGCGCGTCGACCCGGAGCTCGTCATCCCCAATCCGTCGCTCTCCGTCCTCAACGGCGGCATCGTGGCGAGCGGCTGGAACAACATCCGCGGCGACAGCATCTCCCATATGTACTTCGATGCTCTCGCCATCCGCTACGGCTTCAAGCTCGACACGCCCATCCGGGATCTCCCGAAGGAGGCGCTGCACGCCATTCTGTACGGCACGAACGGCGAGAAGCTGACGCTGCACTACGATCAGGCCCGCGGCAAGGGTACGCTCTACCAGCCCTTTGAGGGCATCATCCCCAATCTCGAGCGGCGCTACCGCGAGACGCAGAGCCCCGCCATGCGCGCGGAGATCGAGCAGTGCATGTCCGAAACGCCGTGCCCGGACTGCGGCGGACGCCGCCTCCGCAAGGAAGTCCTCGCCGTGACGGTCGGAGACTTGAGCATATCGGAGTTCTGCGATAAGCCGGTCACGGAATGCCTCGCGTTTCTCGATGCGCTTGAGCCGACGCTCACGGAAATGCAGTCGATGATCGCCGGGCAGATCATTAAGGAGATCCGCAGCCGCCTCGGCTTCCTGCAGAGCGTCGGTCTGCAGTACCTTACCCTCTCGCGCGGCGCGGCCACCCTCTCGGGCGGCGAAGCGCAGCGCATCCGTCTGGCCACGCAGATCGGCTCCTCACTCATGGGCGTGCTCTACATCCTCGATGAGCCGAGCATCGGCCTGCACCAGCGCGACAATGCGAAGCTTTTGAAAACGCTCAAAAATCTGCGCGATATGGGCAACACGCTCATCGTCGTCGAGCACGACGAGGACACCATGCGCGCGGCGGACTATCTCGTGGACATCGGCCCCGGCGCGGGCGTCCACGGCGGCGAGGTCGTGGCGCAGGGCAGCGTGGAGGACATCATCGCCGAGCCGCGCAGCATCACCGGCGACTATCTCAGCGGCCGCAAGCGCATCCCGCTGCCCGCATCGCGCCGCAAGGGAAACGGCCGCGCGATCACGGTGCGCGGCGCTTCGGAAAACAACCTCAAAAATATCGATGTGCGCTTCCCGCTCGGCGAGTTCATCTGCGTGACCGGCGTGTCCGGCTCGGGCAAATCCTCGCTCGTGAACGAAGTGCTCTATAAAACGCTCGCATCCGAGAAGATGCGCGCCAAGGTGCGCCCCGGCAAATGCGCGGCGGTGGAGGGACTCGAGTTCGTCGACAAGGTCATCGCCATCGACCAGACGCCCATCGGGCGCACACCGCGCAGCAACCCCGCCACCTACACGGGACTTTTCAACGACATCCGCGACCTCTTCGCCTCCACGAAGGATGCGGCACTGCGCGGCTACGGCCCCGGGCGGTTCTCGTTCAATGTCCGCGGCGGACGGTGCGAAGCATGCTCCGGCGACGGTCTTCTGAAAATCGAAATGCACTTCCTGCCCGATGTGTTCGTGCCGTGCGAAGTGTGCAAAGGCAAGCGGTACAACCGCGAAACGCTCGAGGTGCACTACAAGGGCAAGAATATCGCCGAGGTGCTCGACATGACCGTGGAGGAGGCGCTGACTTTCTTCGAAAATCAGCCGAAGCTCCTGCCGCGGCTGCAGACGCTCATGGATGTCGGCCTCGGCTATGTGCGGCTCGGTCAGCCGTCCACCACGCTCTCGGGCGGCGAAGCGCAGCGCGTGAAGCTCGCCACGGAGCTCTCGCGGCGCGACACCGGACGCACGGTATACATTCTCGACGAGCCGACCACCGGCCTCCACATGGCCGATGTTCACAAGCTCGTGGAGGTGCTGCAGCGTCTCACGGACGCGGGCAACACGGTCATCGTCATCGAGCACAACCTCGATGTCATCCAATGCGCCGACCACATCATCGACCTCGGCCCCGAGGGCGGCGACGGCGGCGGAGAAGTGGTGTTCACCGGAACGCCGGAGGAGTGCGCCGAGTGCGAAGCAAGCTTTACCGGACAGTTCCTCAAAGGCGCGCTTGCGCGATATAAGAAATAAGGCAGCACCGCAGAGAATATTGTGCGGTGAGAAATAAGCGTTCTCCCCTTGCGGGAGAAGGAAACGGGAGCCTATGGACGAAGGACAGGAGCTGCGCTCTTCGCTGCAGCTGATCGGAACGGTAAAAAGCGTCATATTCCAGAACGAAGAGAACGGCTATACCGTTCTGCGGCTGGATGTCGGCGGCGACGATGCGGTAACGGTCGTCGGCTGCCTGCCTTTTGCCGCCCCCGGCGAGGGACTGACGGTCGAGGGCGTGTGGGAGCGCCACCCGAGCCACGGCGAACAGTTCAAGGCGTCCTCGGCCATGCGCTCTCTGCCGGTAGGGGAAAAGCACATCTATGAATATCTCGCCTCCGGCGCGGTGCGCGGCATCGGCCCGGCCACGGCCTCGGTGCTCGTGAACCGCTTCGGCTCGCATACGCTCGAGATCCTCGCCGACCACCCCGAAAAGCTCACCGAGATCAAGGGCATCAGCGCCCGGCGCGCACGGGACATTTCCGAAACGTTCCGCCGCCAGACGGGCATGCGCCTTCTCATGGAATTTCTCGCCTCCAACGGGCTCAAGCCCGAGTATGCCATGCGCCTTTATAAGCTCTACGGCGACGGCGCACTGGAGATCGTAAAGTCCAACCCGTACATCATCGCCTCCGACCGCATCGGCGGGCAGTTTGACGAAGCGGACGCGCTTGCGCTCTCCCTCGGCTTCGAGGAGGACAGCCCCCAGCGCATCGCCGCCGCGCTCATATTCGAGATGGTGTACAATCTCAATAACGGCCACAGCTTCCTCCCGCGTGAAAAGCTCGTCGCCGCCACGGCGCAGCTCATCGGCGTGGAGAGCGAAGCGGCGGACGAATGTCTCGATGTGCTCGCCGACGAGGGCGAGATCGTACGCGAGACCGTCGCGGGCGTGAATGCGGTGTATCTGCGGCGGCTGTACGATGCCGAGACCTATACGGCGCAGACGCTCCGCACCATGGCGGAGGACACCGTTCCCGTGACGATCGACACCGATGCGCGCATCGCGGAGCTCGAGCGGGAGACCGGCATGCACTACGCCGCGCAGCAGAAGGAGGCCATCCGCCTCGCGTGCGAGCGGCGTCTTCTCGCTGTGACCGGCGGCCCCGGCACCGGCAAAACCACGATCATCCGGGCGATCCTGCGCCTGTATGACGATATGAAGCTCGACTGCTGCCTTGCCGCTCCGACGGGACGCGCCGCCAAGCGCATGACCGAGCTCACCGGCAAGGAAGCCTACACCATCCACCGTCTCCTCGGCGCGGCCTGGGCGGCGGAGGGCGACGAGCTCACTTTCCGCAAAAACGAAAACGATCCGCTGCGCTGCGGCGCGGTCATCCTCGACGAGTGCTCCATGGTGGACATCACGCTCATTCAGGCGCTGCTCAAGGCACTGCCGAAGGGCTGCCGCCTCGTGCTCGTGGGCGATGCCGACCAGCTTCCGAGCGTGGGGCCGGGGAGCTTTTTCCTCGATGTGCTCCGCTCGCACAAAGTCGCCGCCGTGCGCCTCACGGAGATCTTCCGCCAGAGCGGCGAGAGCCGCATCATCCGCAACGCGCACAGCATCAATAACGGCGTCACGCCGGATCTGCGCGAGAATAAAGGCGACTTCTTCTTCCTGCAGCGCCCCTCCGGCGAGCGGCTCGCCGCCACGGTCGCGGAGCTGTGCAGTACGCGCCTCCCGCGCGGCATGGGTATCCCCTCCGCCGACATTCAGGTGCTCACACCCACCCGCAAGGGCGAATCGGGGACATACGCGCTCAACGAGCGGCTGCAGGCCGTCCTCAACCCGCCCGCGCCGACAAAAAAAGAGAAAAAATTCGGCGAAACCGTGTTCCGAGAGGGCGATCGGGTGATGCAAATTCGGAACAACTATGATATAGTATGGTGCAAGGGCGGCGATGCCGAAAAGATCATGTCCGGAGAATCGGCGCCCGGCAGTGCCCGGGAAGTCGGCGCCGGCATATTCAACGGCGACCTCGGCACCATCCTCCGCATCGACACCGAGAGCGAGCTCATCTGGATCGACTTCGATGAAAAGCTCACGTGGTACGCCTTTGAGCAGCTCGGCGAGCTCGACCATGCGTTCGCCGTCACCGTCCACAAAGCACAGGGCAGCGAATACCGCGCCGTTGTGCTCGCGGCGGGGCGCACCCCCGCGCGGCTCATGAGCCGCGACCTCATCTACACCGCCGTCACCCGCGCAAGGGAGCTCCTCGTCATCGTCGGCGAGACGGCCGTTGTGCAGGCGATGATCGAAAACGGACGCAAGACGCGCCGCTACAGCGGCCTGCGCGCCCGCCTCGCGGGAGAGGTGTGATATGAGCCTGAAAAGCCGCATCCTCGACTTTTTCTTCCCGCCGCGCTGCGCCTTCTGCGGCAGGCTGCTCGACAGAAGCGGCGACGGCATGTGCGATGCCTGCCGCGAAACGCTCCCCCGCACGGACGACATCGAGCTCCGCTGCGACTTCGTGCGCGCCTACACCGCGCCCTTCTACTACGAAGAACCGGTGCGGCACGCGATGCTCACCTATAAATTCAACAATGCCCCCGCGCGCGGTGCGGTATTCGGACGGCTCATCGGCGAGGATCTCCTCCGCCGCGGCATCACGGACATCGATATGATCTCCTGGATCCCGCTGAGCGCCAAGCGAAAGCACAAGCGCGGCTACGACCAGGCACAGCTGCTCGCCGAAGCGGCGGCAAAGGTGCTCGGCATGGAGGCCGTGCCGGTGCTGCGCAAAGCGCGGGATGTCCCGCCGCAGTCCACGCTCCACACCGCAGAGGAGCGCCGCGCCAATATCTCCGGCTGCTATGTCGTCCGCAGCGCGGAAGCGGTGCGCGGAAAAAACATTCTCCTCATCGACGACATCATCACCACCGGCTCCACGCTCTCCGAGTGTGCCCGCATGCTCCTCACGGCCGGGGCCGCAAGCGTTCGCGGCGC
>CAZKGZ010000098.1:0-5634 GCA_964552365.1 uncultured Oscillospiraceae bacterium
AGGGGCGGAGCTGGCAGCCGAAGGCTGACTGAGAGGTTTCCCGCCCGCAGGCGGCTCCCCCGCAGGGCTTGTGCCCCATTAGGGGGCTGGCGCCGCCGTTAGGCGGTGACTGAGGGTTTTCTCCGCCCGCAGGCGGTCGTCTCCCCCACGTTCAGATCTTCCTGTTCCGCTGCTGGGAGTTGTAGTGTTTTTGCAGGAAGGGGTAGATCACGTTGTAGATGAGTTTGTTTTCCAGATTGAACATATAGATCGTGAATGTGCCGGCGAAGAGTGCGAGCACTATGATGAGAAGAACTTTCAGGATCTTTCCGATCACACGAATGGCACGCATGGGCTTTCCCTCCTTACCACGCCTCGCTGTCGTCGAAGTCGACCAGCGTTTCGTCCAGCGGCTTCTCGTTCAGCACGACGGTCATGTACTTGTTGATGATGCTGCGCATGTCGCGGCGCGAGATGGTGCGGCAGTCCTCGAGGTCGTGCTCCAGAAATACGAAGTAGAACCCGAGGTCGCGCGCCTGCTCTTCCATGAGAGCGTGGACGCCGTTCATGCCCTTGCACGCCACGTTGTCGTTGAAGATGACCATGTCGCAGTCGAAGCGCTTGGCCCAGTCCCAGACGGCGTTGACGTTTTCCCAGCCGCCGACGGCGTGGTGGCGCATGACGCCCTTTTCGGAGAAGAGCGCGAGGTCTTTGATGGCCTGCTCGGGGTCGGTGGTGGAGATCATGTTGTGGCCCATGGTGGAGTCCATGTTCAGCACGATATTGATGCCCCAGCAGTTCTGCGCCCAGGTCGGGAAGTCGGTGTAGTACACGGCGGACGGCCCCCACAGGAACGCGCGGTGGCGCGTGGTGCCGCCGAAGGGCTTATACTTGCGCTCGTAGGCGTCCATCATGATCTTCAGCACCTTGCGGTCGTTGATCGTGAACTGGTCTTCCTGTCCGTTCACGGACGCCCAGGAGTAGAGCCGGTAGAGGCTCTCGGCGATGCCGCCGAGCGCGGAGTACGGCGTTTTGAAAATTTCCCACTTCTCGAGCTCGATGGTGTTCTGCTCGTTCATCTGCTCGGCGCGTTTGAAGAGGGCGTTCCAGTCGTACTTCACGCCGTATTCCTTCTCGATGAACGCGATGGCGTCCTTGAGCATCTGCGTGGAGTAGGGGTGCGCGCCCGGCTCGTTGTGGATCATGGCGAGCGTGATGGGGAAGTCCGGCATGTTGAAGCGGCGGCGCTGGAACATCGAGGTCGCCTCGCTCGCGTTGCACGGCATGTTCGTCGTGAGGACGGCTTTGCCCACGATGGGGAAGGCGTCGTCGAGCGCCACGCCCGTTTCCGCGGCGCAGCGGGAGCACACGTCGCCGGGGAGTCCGTACGACTCCGCCACATCGATGTAGTACGGCTCGAGCTTCTGGTCGATGTCGCAGATGATGAACTCGGGCAGCGTCTGAATGGGGATGGGGATGAGCGTCGGGAAGCCGGTCATGAAGAGCGGCGGCATGACCTCGTCCATGGGAACGATGTCATCGCTGTGCTTCCCGCCGCCGAGACGGCGGTCGTTGGCGAGCACGATGGCGATCTTGCGCGTCAGGCTCGCGACGATGCAGTGCATGTTCATGTGCGCGATCTTCAGCTCATCGCCGCGGTAGCCTTCAAAGAGGCGGTCGATGAAGGCGAATGTGCCGAGGTAGGAGCCCATCCAGCGGTACTCCCAGAAGCCCTTGATGATGGGGATGGGCGCGGAGGCGACCATCTTGCCCATGGCGAGCAGGTTGTTGAGCCAGGCCGCGTAGTCGACCATGGTGTCCTTTACGCCGCGCCACTCGCGATAGCGCGCGATGCCGGTCTTATCCTGATAGCGGCTGCGCAGACCGCCCGTGCCGTGCGCCGCCTGCCACTTGGGATCGAACCGTTCGAGCTTTTTGTCTACGGCGCCGATGGCGGCGTCGGCGATCTTCTTCAGCTTCTTCATGCTCATCCCTCCTTGCCGATTTTCTTGATCTCGAGGCTTTCCACAAACGCCTGGAAGCGCGTGCGGAGCTGCCCCACGGAGCCGAGGGTGTACTCTTTCTCGATGGTGCAGCAGGGAATGCCCATTTCGTTCTGCAGCACGTAGCTCGCGAGCACCTTCTCGTAGCTCCAGAATTCGCAGAACTTCATGCTCTCGTAGATGATGCCGTCGGCTTTGAACTCGTGCGCGAGACGGCGCAGCTCCGCGTGGCGCTGGTCGATCTTCGCGCCGTCCATGAAGCGGACGCACTGGTTGAGCTGCAGATAGTGGCGGCAGATCGCTTCGAATGCCGTCTCCCCTTCATGAATTTCAATTTCCTCGCGGCCGGGGAAGCTGCCGAAGCAGTAGCGGTCGGCCACGACCATCGCACCGCACATTTCGATGAGCTTCGTGAATTCGGGGTCGTCGATCTCGCTGCCGGCGAGTGCCACGCGCACGCGGAACGGGAATTTCGCCTCCGGCTCGCGCGTTTTGAGCTCCTCGAGCGTCTCCTCCAGATACGGCAGGATGAGCTCGTGCGGGCACACCTCGCTCACGAGCATGATGACATGGAACTCGTACCCGGTGATGGGCGGGTTATCGAGCTTGCGGAAATTGCCGATCTCGGTAATGACGCGGCTGATGCGGTTGTGCAGCTCCACGGCGTCGCGCAGCGCTTCCTCCGAGATGTTCACGCCGTAATGCTCGTGCAGCGCATCGAGCACCTTGAGCTGCAGCTGCGCCTTGTAGTAGTCGAGGCTCGTCTTGTCGCCCTTCATCGGCGGGTCGATGATGGTGGTGAAGAAGCGGTCGTTCTTTACGGGCTTGAGGAGCTCGAAGTGCTCCTCCATGCGCTCCATCGCCGCGCAGCACTCCGCGCCGAAGAGCGCGTTGAGGTAGTTGTAGCCGCCCTCGATGGCGCGCTCGAGAATGCAGCGCACATACGGGCAGTTGCGGTTCGTCATGTAGTAAGAGGCAATGTCCGCCGAGCTGCTCTTCGGCGCACGCAGCCGGGTGGAAAAGCAGCCCGGCAGGTTGAGCAGGACCTCGGGGATGTAGGAACAGTCATACCCCAAAGCCAGCTTTCCGTCCGCCGCGGCCTTTTGAACAAGCTCGTTGTTCGCCTGCTGCAGCAGATTTTCGAAAAAGATGAGATGCTTCAGATCTTTCATGGGCAAAACTCCTTTCGGGGACGCGCCCCGTTGCTGACCGATGCTCACGGCAAACAGAGTCATCGCTTATAGCACATTTTACCATGATAATGACGAAATAGCAACAACGGGTTTGTTTGTTTTTGCCTATTATCCGACACGATGTTCGGTTTTCCGACAGCCTTCCCGATTGACGCGGACGGAAATTCACGGTATGATAAGAAGCAAAGAAAATCCGGGGAAAGGAGGGCGTTTGAATGGCGTACAGCGAGCTTATCAAAAACTTTTCGCGCGTCCGCGCGTATCTGCGGGAGTTCTACATATACGGCTTCAAGAGCCGCGAGGAGTTCACCGCCAAGAGCGCGCGCACCTACGATGACGAGCGGCGGCATGTGGAGAGCTGGCTCGGCGATCATATGCGCTTCGACCGCTCGCCGGACGGCAAGCGGGTGTTCCTCTCCATCGACAGCCGCCGCACGCAGCACGATCCGTTCTATAAAGCGTGGAAGGCGAAGAGCTTCACGGACGGCGACATCACGCTGCACTTCCTGCTCTTCGACATTCTCTCCTCCCCCGACATCGCGCTCACGCTCGCGGAGATCACCGAACGGCTCGATGCTTACGAGGGCGCGCGGCTCTTCGACGCCTCCACCGTGCGCAAAAAGCTCGGCGAGTACGCCGCCGAGGGACTCATCCTCACGGAAAAGCGCGGGAAGACGATGCTCTACCGCCGCGCCGCAGACACCCCGCTCCCGGATGACGACATCCTCGACTTCTTCTCCGAGACGGCGCCCTGCGGCGTGATCGGCTCGTTCCTGCTCGACAAGACCGAACCGCACGAGGGACATTTTATTTTCAAACACCACTACCTCACCGCCGCGGCGGACAGCGAGATCGTATGCGCGCTGCTCACGGCGATGGGGGAGCACCGCCGGTGTCTCATCCGGACCGGGCAGCGCGGCACGGGGAAGCCGTCCGAGTGTACGGGCGTGCCGCTGCGCCTTTTCGTGAGTGCGCAGAGCGGACGGCAGTACATCATGGTCTACCGCGTGCGCGACCGCCGCATCGCGTCGATCCGCACGGACAACATCGTGTCGGTCACGCCGGGCGAGGTGTGCGAAGATTTCGCGGCGCACCGCGAGAAGCTTGACGGCATGATGCCGCACCTCTGGGGCGCGAGCGCGCAGAGCGATTCGGGCGAGCGGATGGAGCACGTGGACTTCACGGTGACCTACGCGTCCGACGAGGAGTACATCCACCGACGGCTCGAGCGGGAGGCCCGCTGCGGCACGGTCGAGCGCATCGACGCGCACACGAGCCGCTTCTCCGCGGATGTGTACGACGCGAGCGAGCTTCTGCCGTGGATCCGCACCTACCTCTGCCGCATCACGGAGCTGCATATCTCGAACCCTGTGCTCGATGAGCGCTTCCGGCGCGACCTGCACACCATGTACGCGCTCTACGGTCTGGAAGGCGGTGAGGAAGCATGATCTTCTCCGAACTGTACGGCGCCTACTATAACGCCGTGGCGGACATCCTCCGCGCGGCGGCGGATCACCCGGTGGAGAGCGGCGAGATGCGCGCGATCATCGAGCGGAAGGCGTTCGGCGAGAGCGTGCTCACCATAGAACCCGCGCTGCGCTCCGGCCGCTGGCCGCTGCTGCGCCCGGACGGCACATCGGTTTTGCACCATGCCCCGACCATGCCGCTCACGCTCACGGAAAAGCGCTGGCTCAAGGCGATCTACTCCGACCCTCGCATCCGGCTCTTTACGGATGAGCCGCCGGAGCTTGCGGACATCGAGCCGCTCTTCCGCCCGGAGGATGTGCTCGTATTCGACCGGTACGCGGACGGCGACCCCTTCGAGGACGAAAAATACATCCGCGTCTTCCGCACGATATCGGATGCCCTGCGCACGGACACGCCGCTCGCGGTAACGGCCCAGGATCGGCGCGGCGCGAAGCACCGCTCCATCGTGCGGCCCCGGTATCTGGAGTACTCCGAAAAGGACGACAAATTCCGCCTGATCGCGGCGGGGGAGCGGAGCACCGTCACCTTCAACCTCGCGCGCATCACGGATGTCCGTCCCTGTGAGCATCCGGAGCGGGTGCCGAAGCGGCGGTCCCGCCGGAGAAAGAGCGAGACGGTCGAGTTTGAGCTGTGGGATCAGCGCAACGCGCTCGAGCGGGTGCTGCTGCACTTTGCGCATTTTGAAAAGCGCGCGGAAAAGCTCGGCGAGCGGCACTACAAGATCACCGTTACCTACGACCGCGATGACGAGACCGAGCTTGTCATCCGCATCCTCTCCTTCGGAGCCATGGTGCGCGTGACCGCCCCGGAATCGTTCGTGAATTTAATAAAAGAACGCCTCAAAAAGCAAAAAGAATGCGGACTCTCGTGAGTTCGCATCTTTTTTTCCGTGATAATCGACCTGCCCCTTGCTACAATGGCATCGTGATCCGAAAGACGCGTACAGCAATGCTCCACATCTGTGTTTCCCG
>CAZKGZ010000099.1:0-5633 GCA_964552365.1 uncultured Oscillospiraceae bacterium
GGAGATCACCTTTTCGGGTGGTCTCCTTTTTTGCGCAAAAAGGCGGTGCACCTTTTTCGGGGGTGCACCGCTTGCGGTTGGTTTTGGCTTTCAGCCGGCGTTGCCGCTGCTGGCGTTGCCGTTGGAGGCGTAGCCGTAGTAGTTGCCGCCGGAAACATAGGCGTTGCCGCTGCTGGCGTTGCCGCTTGAGGATGTGTCGGTGCCGCAGGCGGCGAGGGTGAGCATGAGAGCAGCCGCGCAGAGGATGGCGGCGATCCGTCTTTTCATTTTTTACCACTCCTTTTTCTTGCACATGGGTTGGTTGACTTTTGACCTTCGGCGGCGCCGCAGCTGTATCGGTAGGAGCACCGTCTGTACATTTATAAGCTATAAGCAACGCAGGGGAGGAAAAACCCGCGCCGTTATACCTTATTTAATTTTATGCGAGCCCGGCTCCGTCGGCTATGGCGGAGAAGAGGTCGGCGGCTTCGGTTGGCTCCCAGGCGGCGGAGAGGATGCGGCGGGAGCAGATGATGCCGGAATTTTCGCCGGAGGTGAGCACCTCGGCGGCGCTTTGCACGGCCTCGAGACGGACACGCAGCGCGGCATCGTTTTCACCGTACCGCGCGGCGTATGCTTCGCCCGCGGCGCGCGCTGCTTCGATGCTCCGTCCGTCGGCGAGATACCACTCGAGAACGGACTCCGCCCAGCGGTAGGCCGCCGATGCGCCGGCATCGGGATCGTACTCCGAGACCATCCGCTCCAGAATGCCGGCAAGCCCTTCGAGCGGCGTCGACACATCGGGCGTCGGCGAGGCCTCCGGCGTCTGCGTCGGCTCTGCCGTGGCCTCCGTCTCGGGCGACGGCGCGGCGAGCACGGTCTCTTCCAGATGCAGCCCGGCCAGAGCCATGATGCCCGCGAGGAGCAGCACCGCCGTCAGCGCAAGCAAAAATTGTTTTTTCATAGCCGTCTCCTTTCCGGGGAGAAGAGTTTTATTTGCCTTATTTGCCGTATAATTCTGCGAGAGTGTAGATCTCCGCGCCGTGGGCGTGCAGCCATTCGTTCGTGCGCTTGGAGTATGCGGTCGGGGACAGGTAATAGCCGACGGAATACACGACCGGCCCGTCATCCGAACCGGAGATGTACGCCAGCGAAACGCCGATGGAGACCGACTCGGACTCGGTGAAGTAATCCTCGTCCTGCACGATCTTCACCTGCCCGATGAGCCCGTCGACCCAGTCGGGATAAATGCATGTTTCGTAGAGATCCCAGAATTCCTCTTCCGTGAGCTCAAAATAGTGCTGCGCGGTCAGATCCGAATTGTACCAGTACACACTGCCGTTGAGTATGGCATTGTATTCGCTTCTGTCCAGCACCGTTCGCTGCGCCGTGCATTCGCGTGTATTGAGAAGCTCCTCATACGTCGTCAGATCCTCGATGATGCCGCTTTCCTCATCCGTCGGGATGGTGTAGCTGCCGCCGGTCACATAGGAATAACGATCCTGTGCCGCATAGCAGTATGTGCGGCTCAAAAGCTCGTTGCCGTTCTCGCCGTAGTAGGTAATGTAGAGCGGGTATACGAGAGTGTTCGCGCCGAATGCGCCCTCGTACTCGTTTTTATGGGAGAGAATGCTCCGCTGCAGGGCGAATACTTTCTCGATATTTTCTTCTTCCCGGACCTCCGCGGCGGCACCGTATTCGCCCCAGCCGTTGACGGTGGCATAGCTCACATCGTCCGCATCCGGGAGATAACGCTCGACGCCGAACACATCGAGATCGCACCCGATGACGGCGGCGCAGAGGAGAAGGCACAGCACGCCGAGCCCCTTCCAGTGCCGGTCGAACACCCGGAGCGTTTTGCGCATGAGGGCGTCCGCGCCGAACCAGCCGACCGCCGCGCCGAGCAGCATCGCAAGGAGCAGGAGCGCAATGCGTGCCGGTGTGCCGCCGCCGGAGATATACCAGCTGTAGTCCGTGAAATTGAACACGGTCTTCAGCATCAGAAGCGCCATGCCGAGCGCACCGGCCAGCGCCAGCAGCCACCGGAACAGCGCCCGCAGCGCCGGGACGGCCACCACATCCCCGGCCGATTCCATCCGCCGGCGCCGGAAGAGCCAAACGGAGAGCACGCAGCACCCGACGCCGAAGAGCGCATAGAGCGCGGCGATCTTCAACCCCTCGGAGAGAGTGACATTCTGGTACACCGCGAAAAAGTAGACCGGTGAGAGCACCGCAAGCACCCATTGCCCGCCGGAGACGCCGTAGAGCAGGAACTGCGCCACATAGCGGCACGCGGCCTCAAGCCCCACGAAACCGAAGAGCAGTATGGTGTACATGGCGGCAAGCGCGGCCTCGCTGCCGGTAAACGCCGTGCAGAACGTGGCAATGCCGAAAAAGGCGATGTTCATGCACAGCACCGTCAATACGGAATTCCGGATCGCTGCGTGGCATTCCGCATCGAACCCGCCGCAGAAAAGGAAGCTGCATACGGCCATCACGAGGCACGGCAGCACCAGCAGCGTAAGTCCCGCTAAAATGCTCGATGTGAGCAGTGCTTCGCGCGAGACAGGGAGCGCCGCAATGTACGCCGCGGAGGTCTTGCGGAACATCCAGCCATGCACGGCCATGGCCATCACGAGCGCGGCGATCGCCGCGGCGGTGACCATCGGGCGCGTGAGGTACACATACAGCGGATACGACTGATAGTCGAATGTATCGCGCGGGGCATTGGCCAGCACAAGGAAGGCCAGAACCGAGGCGTACGCGAGCGCGATCAGCCAAAAACGGGAGAGCGCCCGCCGGTATACGGCCGCATTAAAGCAGGTTTTTCCGGATGCCATCGTCCACACCTCCCAGCTCGTAAAGAAAGATCTCCTCCAGCGTCAGCGACACCGCATCCATAAAGAGCGGCCCGGCAGCCGAGAGACGGTCGAGATTTTCCTGCTCGCCGCCGCGGAGGATCAGCGTTTTCAGCTTGCCGGTCGAGGACTCGTGCAGAATGTCGAGCCCCTCGGGGAGCACCGCTCCGTCCGGCAGCGCGATGAGAATTTTCGTCGTCGTCTCCTGCAGGTCGATGACGCTCTTCTCCAGCAGACACCGCCCGCGGTGCAGTATGCCGACATGGTCGCACACATCCTCGAGCTCGCGCAGATTGTGCGAGGAGATGAGCACCGTCATGCCGCGCTCCGCGACATCGTCCATCACAAGGCTCCACACCTTGCGGCGCATCACGGGGTCGAGCCCGTCCACCGGCTCATCGAGCACGAGCACCTCCGGCCGCACCGAAAGCGCGATCCAGAACGCCGCCTGCTTCTGCATGCCGCGCGAGAGCCGCCGGATGGGGCGCGTATCGTCCATGCCGAACACCTCGCGCAGCGCCTCGTACCGCTGCGCATCGAAGCTCGGGTAGAGCGCGCGGTTGAAGAGCATGAGCTCGCGCGTGGTGGAATCGGCGGTGTAGTACGGCTCGTCCGCAATGCACACCATGCGCGCCTTGACCTTCGGATTTTCGAATACCGGCTCGCCGTCGAGCAGTACCTCGCCCGCGTCCTGCCGGAGTATGCCCATCATGTGGCGGATGGCGGTCGTCTTGCCGGCGCCGTTCGGGCCGATGAGACCGTATACCGAACCGGACGGCACATGCAGGCTCAGCTCGTCGAGCGCGCGGAAGCCGTCAAAGGACTTCGTCACGCTTTTCATCTCAAGACTCGCCATGCTCATCGCCTCCGATCTTTTCCCGAATTTCCGCCTCGGTCACGCCGAGCCAGCGCAGCTCGCGCACCGTTTCCTCCAGCCGCCGGAGAAGCTCCTCGCGGCGGGGGTCACTGCAGGGCGAATACTGCGCACAGAAGCTGCCCTTGCCGGGCACGGAAACGATGTACCCCTCGCTCTCCAGCTCGCGGTAGGCGCGCTGGATCGTGTTCGGGTTGATGGCAAGCGACACGGCCATCTCGCGCACCGACGGAAGCTTCTCTCCCGGCTTCATCGCACCGGTGACGATAAGCCGCCGCAGGTCGTCCCTGACCTGTTCATATATCGGACGTCCGTCCCGGTAGTCGATCGTGACCATTGCGTTACCTTCCCGTATCATACTGTTCTAACTGTATTAATGAAATTAACACAGTTAATACAGTTTGTCAATAGCGCGGGCAAAAAAATATCTCCCTGCGGAAATTCCCGCAGGGAGAAAAATAAAAGTCAGTTGATTTTTGAGAAGTCGAACTGCTCGGCGAAGGTCTCGAGCTGCTCGCGGGTGACGGGGGTCGGCATGAACAGACTGTCGCCCTCGGAGCCGCCGAGAAGGTTGATGGCGATGAACGATTTCGGCAGGTCGACCATCAGCACGCAGCGGTTCGCTCCGAGCGAGAGCTGCACCTCATAGCCGCGCGAGGTGGTGTACATCCATTCCTCGTAGCCGTCGGCGTTGCCGATGTTGAGCGTGACCTCGGAGAACGCGCCCTTCACATAGCGCCCGAGCTGATACTCATAGGCGCGGTCGACAACGCATGTGCCGTAGGCGTTGAACGAACCGTCCTCGTAGAGATAGCCGCTCAGAGCGGAGCAGTTATCGAGGAACGGCTCCGTGCCGAGCAGACCGTACAGCGAGGACTCGCTGTCGAAGTCCGTGATGGTGCTGTGGAGGCGGAGCGAATATTTGCGCGTGATGCGGTCGAGCTCGTTGGCCATCGTCTGCGTGGTGACGGAGTAGAGCGCGTACTTTCCGGGCGGCACGGCGGTCTCGCCCTCGGCGGTCTCGTCATAGGAGGCGAGAAAATCCATCCATTCGGCGTTCGCCTGAAATTCCGGGCTGTCCGGCACGCCCTGCAGGGCAATGAGTGTTCCCTCGCTCTCGGCGTCGGTACTTTCACTCGCGGTGGCGGCGGGCGTGGCGTAAGGGTCGGAAACGGTCAGGCTCTTGAGCCCGAAGAAATCGGTGGCGAGGGCCGTGCCGCACAGCACTGCGGCCAGTACCGCGGCGACGAGCGCACCCGTGCCGAAGCGGAAGCGGCGGATCTTCGGCTTTTCCTCCAAAGCGGAAAGCGTCTCCTTCATGCGCGCTTCAAACGATGCGGGGACTTCCTCAAACATATTTTCCCAAGAGTCCCTCATTCCGGCACCTCCTCACCCAAAACTTCGCGGAGCTTTCCGCGCCCGGCGAAAAGCCGGGATTTGACTGTCCCTTCGGGGATCTTCAGAATACGCGAGATCTCCCGGATGCTGAATCCTTCCACATAGAAGAGGAGGATCGGCATGCGGTAAATTTCATCCAGGGCCATAACGGCATCGCGCAGCTCGTGATCGCCCTTTTCGGGGGCGACGGCCTCGGGCATTTCGTCCACAAGGACGATCTTGGCGCCGCGGCGGCAGATGTCGTAGCATTCGTTGATGAGAATGCGCGTCACCCACGCGCGGAAGGCCCCGGGGCTTTTGAGCGAATCGCGCTTTTCCCACGCCTTGCATATGCACTCCTGCACCGCATCCTCGCGGTCGGCCTCGCTTCGGAGAATGCCGCAGGCGATGTGGTAGAGCGTCTTTTTCATGTCCATGATCTGGACGGTAAATTCGTCGGCTGTCATACGCAAACTCTCTTATGAACTCTGAATTATAGACGGACGGAGCCGCCCGGCGGTTCAATAAATTTTACAAATATTTGA
>CAZKGZ010000100.1:0-5376 GCA_964552365.1 uncultured Oscillospiraceae bacterium
ATTAATTATACCACCCCCGCCCCAAACCTTCAATGCGGCGGAGCTTAAAAATGCACCCCCGGAGCTGCGCAGATCATTCGGCAAAGAGCGGTTATGGGGAAATGCGTTTTCCGATTTTCATTTTTACAGTAGCACTGCGGTGGATGCTGTGGTATGATTTATATTACAACAGTACGACCATCGTTTGCCGAAAATGAGAACGGAGGAGACCTATGGCCCGGTATGCAGCGAAGCGAGCGAAAAAACTATCTGAAATGGACAAGAGCAAGATCCTCGTATTTGACACGGAAACAACGGGGACAAATCCGGATACAGATGAAATACTGCAGATCACGATTTTAGACGGATACGGAAGGACTCTGTTCAGCTCCTATATCCGGCCGACTCATCGCAAGCGCTGGCCGAACGCTCGGAAAACCAATCACATCAGCTATCAAATGGTTGCCGACAAGCCGACATTTTCCGATGTGCGGGCGCAAATACAAGCTCTGTTCAATAACGCACGGCTGATAGTCGGATACAATGTGAACTTCGATATCAATTTTGTAAGGGAAGCCGGAATCGTCCCCTCCGGAATGACCTTCGATGTGATGAGAGAATTCGCGCGCTATCGTTCTGCCGTTGAAAAAACTGTGTATCGCACCTGTAAGCTGAAAGAGTGTGCGCAGTACTTCGGCGTTTCCTTTGACCCTCACAATTCCGCCGCGGACGCAGCGGCTACATTGGCTTGCTTCAACGGACTTATCGATGATCCCCGGTTCGTTGCATCTAAGCCCAAACCGAAACAGCCGAAAAGCGAAGCTGCTCCGGAGCCTGTCCCCAAACGCAAAACTTCTTTCACGCTGCAGATGCGGACTCCCAGACGGCGCAATGCAGCCATTTACGGGATACTTCTTATGGTCTTCTCCGAAATCGGACTCTATATTAGCAGCGGTGCGTTCGTCACCGACTTTGCCGACTACCTTTCACGGCTGAAAGCGATCCCCGCAAGCTGGGATGCGAACTGTGCGGAATGCATACTCTGTATTCTGCTGGGGATCGGACTCGTACTCATCGTTATCGGAGTTATACGCTTTCTTCTCCGTCTGCCGCGGATCATATCGGCAAAGATAATGCACTTTATAAACCGCTTTCATTAAGTGCCTTTCGCCCGCCCCGATCCTTCAATGCGGCGGAGCTTAAAAATGCACCCCCGGAGCTTTGACTCCGGGGGTGCTGTGCTTTGTGCTTGGGGTTTGGGGATCAGAAGACGTGGGTGAAGACGAAGCACTCGTTTTCGGCTTTGCGTTCGTTGTAGACGAAGTCGTAGGTGTAGGGGCAGAGGTTCGACACGCTCAGGATGTTGAGATCCTCGTTGTAGGTGAGGAGCGTGAAGTAGCCGGCCTTGGCTGCGGCTTCGTAGTCGGAGTTGATGGCGATGACCTTGCGCTCACCGTACATGAACTCGTGGTGGCTCTCATAGCCGCCGCTGCTCGAGAGCACCAGACGCACGTTCTCGCACTCTTTCACAACGATCTCCTCGAGCTTCGCGGCACTGTCGGCGATCTTCTGCTCTGCGTTCATGTCCTCGAGCAGGTACTCGGGAACCATCAGGATGCCGGACGCCTCGGGGGCGGAATCGAAGCGGCCCTTGGCCCACTCGAACGCTTCCCCGGTCATGGCGTCGGAACTGAGACCCACGAGGATCATGCTGCGCTCGCCGATGTTGAAGCGGTAGGCATAGCCCTTGCCGCCCTCATAGAGATCCTCGTCTGCGAAGGAGCTCCAGTCGGTCTGCTCTTGGAAGAGCGAGCTGTTCGTTTCCTTTTCGCCCGCGATCATGAGGACGGTCTTGTCCTCGCTCTCGCGCACGCCCTGCATGGCGTCATTGAACACGTTCCACTGGCCTTCGCTCTCGGCGTCCGCGACCACATCGCCGGTGTGCAGCACGAGCGAGATGTCCTGATTGCGGATGTAGCCGGTCATGGCGGAGAAGAGGGTATCGGGCTCTTCATCGTTGATGAGCTGGTCGGTATCGAACATCCATGCAATGTAATAGCGGTTCGTGAAGATGCGCATGGAGCCGTCCGTTACGATGAACGTCACGTTCGTGAAGTTCACGCCGCGGTCGGAGAAGTCCTCGAGCTTGAGGCCCATGTCGTAATCGCCGGGCCGCGCTTCGGTGATCTCCGCATTGCCGGTGAACACGATCTCGTCCTCCGTGTAGAACGGCACGGTCGCGTCGATATCATAGCCGCTCACGGTGTGGTTCATGCCGTCATAGTGGAACACGCCGGTGGCGCCGGTGATCGTTACGGTGATCTTGCCGGTGTAGGGGTCGATGACCAGCGTGCCGGGCTCATAGGTCACGGAGTAGTTCGCGGTGACATCGCGGCCGGAGGCATCTTCGATCACGACATCGTGGACATCGATCTCATCGGTGTACGTGCCGGCGTCCTTTGCGGTGAAGTCGCTCTGCACGGACGCGGCCTTCTGACCGCTCACGAGGTTGTCGGCGCTGTAGCCGGCAAGGCCGTGCTGCTTGCCGTCAAAGGTCACGGTGACATCGTCTGCGGTGACGGTGGTCGGGCGCGGCGTTACGGTCAGCGCCTGCTCGCCGGTCACATAGCCTTCGTAGTTGCTGCCGCTCACGCGGATCTGCACGGTCGTGCTGTCGGCAACTTCCGTGGCGGTGATGGTGCCGGGATCTTCCGTCCAGTTCTCGCCGTCGGTGCTGTACTCGACCGTCAGGGCGCCGCCGTTCTTATCCACGGCTGTCGCGCTCTGCGCCTTGAGGACCTTGCCGTCATACACCTTTTCGGCGTCGTTCGGCGTCAGGGTCACATACTCCTTGATCGGAGCCTTCGTGATGACGAGCGAGCCGTCCACGACGACAAACTCGACATCGGAGAAGTTCGGGTTGGTGTTCTTGAAGTCGCCCGGCTCGATGCCGACTTCGTACTCGCCGACATTCGTGCCCTCGGCGGTCCAGGCCGCCGTCTCGGTCTCCGCGACGCTCGTCTTCACATCGTAGAGCGGGCTGTTCGCGAACATGGAGGCATAGCCCTTCACGGTGTGGGCGCTGCCGTCATAGACCACGGTGTCGGAGTTCTCCGTCACGGTCACAACGACCTTGCGGGTGCTCGGGGTGATCTCGAGCGTGCCGTTTTCAATGACGAACTTGACTTCGGCGAAGTTCGGATCGGTGTTCTCAAAGTCGGAGGCTTCGATGGTCTGCGGATACTTGCCGACGAGCGTGCCCTTGGCGGTCCAGCCGTCGGTCTCGGTCTGTTTGACGCTCGTGGTCACATCGTAGAGGGCGTTGTCCGAAACGACGGAGGTGAGACCGCTCACGGAGTGCTCCTCGCCGTCATACGCCGCCGAATCGGAGGTGCCGGTCACGGTGACGGTCACGGTCTTCGCGTACGGCGTGATCTCGAGTGCGCCGTCCACGATGACGAATTCGACATTCGCGAAGTTTTCGTTGGTGTTCCGGAAGTCGCCCGGCTCGATGCCGAGGTCGTAGGTGCCGACGTTCGTGCCGGCGGCCGTCCACGCGGCGGTCCCGGTCTCGGCGACATTGGCCTTGACATCGTAGAGAGCGTCGCTCGCGGTCATGCTCTTATAGCCGCTCACGGAGTGCTCCTCGCCGTCATACTCGGCGGTGCCGGAGTTCTCGGTGACGGTGACGGTCACGGTGTCGGTCACAGGCGTGACGGCAAGGGTGCCGGCGACGGACTCGATGGTCATGTACTGGTCGGCGTTTTCGACCGTCAGCGAGACGATCGGGTTGTTGCCGTCCTGCGTGTCTTCGACGAACTTCACGCTTGCCGTGATCTTCGCGGTGACCTTGTCGCCGGTCGGCAGCGTTACGGACTTGCCGGCTTCGGCGGTGTAGTCAACGCCGTCATAGTTCACGGTGTAGCCGCCGTCGGAGTGGCTCTTGCCGTCGTACACCCAGGAATTGCTGTTGGCGGTGACGGTAACGGCCTTCGCGCTCTGCGTGATGGTGAGGTCGCCGGGGACATAGGTGATCTCGTAGTGGCGGGTGACATCCGTGCCGTCCTCGGTGATCTTGGCATTCTTCGGCACAAGCTCATCCTCGTACACGGCGGCCTTGACTTGGCTGCCGGCAACGGTCACGGTGAGGTCGTGGCCGTCCTTGAGACCGGTGACGACGTAGCCGTTCTCACCGTGTGCCTGACCGTCATAGGCGACGGTATTGTCGTTCGCGGTGATGACGATGCGGATGGAGGTCTTGACATCGACGCTGTCGGTGTCGGTCGGGTCGGCCGGCTTCTCCACATCGGGATCGGTCGGGTCGGGCGTCTTGCCTTCTACGGCGGCGGCATTGGTAATGGTGCCGTAGTCACCGCTGCCGAGATCGCTCTCCTGCACGGTGTAGGTCGTGGTGAAGGTCTTCGTTTCGCCGACGGCGAGCGTCGGGATGACCTCATTGAGACCGGTCAGCGCGTCCGTGACGGCCACATCGGTGCACGGCACGTTGCCGGTGTTCGTGACCTTGATGGAGTAGGTGACGGTCTCGCCGAGCTTGTAGTACTCTTTCGGCTGCACGACCGTCTTTTCCATGGTGAGGTCGGCCCTGACTTCATCGGTCCGGTTCTCGGTCTCGCCTTCGCCCTCGGGGGTCTTCGGCGTGTCGGGATCCTTGGGATCGACGATGTCGTCGCCCTTCGCGGTCACGGTGTTCACGATCTTGCCCGCGAGGATATCATCGCTCGTCACGGTGTGGGACGTGGTGAAGGTCTTCGTCTCGCCGACCTTCAGCTCGCCGATGCTCCAGTTCGCGCCGGTGAGCGGGTCGCTGACTTTGACATTGTAATACGGCACGTTGCCGTCGTTCTTCACGGTGACGGTGTAGGTGATCGTCTCGCCGAGCTTCACGGCGGCGGTCTTGTCGGATGTCTTCGTGACGGTGAGCGTCGCGTCCACATCGGCGGTCTCGTCGGTGACGGTCGCGCTGCCCGTGGGCTCCTTGCCGTTCACCTTGTCCGCCCTGGCGGTCACGGTGTTCACGATCTCGCCTGCGAGGATATCCTTGCTTGTCGCGGTGTAGGTCGTGGTGAAGGTCTTCGTTTCGCCGACAGCGAGTGTTGCAATGCTCTCGCTGAGGCCGGTGAGCGGGTCGGATACCTTGACATTATAGTAAGGCACGTTGCCGTCATTGGTGACCGTGATGGTATAGGTGATCGTCTCGCCGAGCTTGACGGCGGCGGTCTTGTCGGACTTCTTCGTTACCTTCAGTCCGGCGTTGACGTCATCGGTCTTGTCGGTGACTTCGTCCTCGCCCTCGGGGGTCTTCGGCGTGGTGGGATGCTTCGGATCTGTGATGTCGTCGCCCTTGGCGGTGACGGCGTTCACGATGCTGCCCTTGAG
>CAZKGZ010000101.1:0-2152 GCA_964552365.1 uncultured Oscillospiraceae bacterium
ATCCTCACGTTCCACGCCGGCGCGGGCGGCACCGAGGCGCAGGACTGGACGCAGATGCTCTACCGCATGTACACCATGTGGACCGACCGCCACGGCTACAAGTACACCCTGCTCGACTATCAGGAGGGTGAAGAAGCCGGCATCAAGTCCGCAACGATCAAGATCGAAGGCGAGAACGCCTACGGCTACCTGAAGAGCGAGAACGGCGTCCACCGTCTGGTGCGCATCTCGCCGTACGACGCCTCCGGCCGCCGTCACACGAGCTTTGCCGCCGTCGAAGTCATGCCCGAGATCGGCGAGGCCGACACGGACATCGAGCTGCGCGACGAGGACATCAAAATGGATGTCTACCGCTCCTCCGGCGCCGGCGGACAGAAGGTCAACAAAACCTCCTCGGCCGTTCGCCTTACGCATATCCCGACGGGCATCGTCGTTTCCTCGCAGGTCGAGCGAAGCCATTTCCAGAATCTGGAAAACTGCAAATCCATGCTGCGTGCCCGTCTGGCCGAGATCAAGGAGCGCGAGCACCTCGAAAAGATCTCCGATATCAAGGGCGTGCAGATGAAGATCGAATGGGGCAGCCAGATCCGCTCCTACGTGTTCATGCCCTACACCCTCGCCAAGGACACGCGCACCGGCTATGAAAACAGCAACATCCAGGCTGTCATGGACGGCGACATCGACGGCTTCATCAACGCCTACCTCGCGATGAAGGCCGAGAAGTAAGAAAAGCATTCACCCGAGCTGTTCCGGCAGCATTTGCCTGTTTTCCCCGTTGTAAAAGACATTCGTATATGCTATCATATTCAAAGTGAATACTTAAGGCAGCACCGCATGATCTTTGTCCGCAGTGCTGCCTTAAATTGAATGAGGAGAAGCTATGGAGAGACAACAGAACTATGTTGCCAACGTGAAGCACGAGCCGATCGACGATGTCTGGCATCGCTATACGATACAGCTCTCATACTCTTTCGGCTATGGCTGGGAGGATATTATCGCCGGCGCCGACCGGATGGCGGATGACCTCTCACCGATACAGACGGTCCAGCTGCTTACCGAATGGGGAGCAGAGAAGGAACTGCTCCATGCCTACCAAAAAAGCGGCTTCGTCTTTGCCGAAATGGAGGAACTGTCCGAAGAAGGCATGATGCTCTGCATCGCGGGCATCAGCAAGACTCTGGATCGTCCGACTATGATAACCTGGTTTAACCAGATCAACGGCTTCGGGATAACAACGATGGGAGAGTGCAGTGATCGGGATATCCGAAGCTATGCCGAAGTTATTGCCGGAAAAAGGTTCACGGACGCAGCGGCCGAAGACAAGGCAAATACGTCCCGGGCGGAAGGCAGCCGGGCCGCAGGAGTCCGGGGCATCCGACAGGTAACCGGCTGCCGAACCGGAGCCGGAGACAACGGAATGTTCCCGCGGGGGGATTCCCAAGACGAAGCCATGGAAATGCTGGATCTCATCATGGGGATCCGCAAATACCCGCGCATATACAAATATGAAATACAGCTGGACTCCCCGCCGCTGACATGGGACGACGTGCTGCGCGCCGCGGACAACCTGCATCTTCTGGATGTGGCGCTGCTTGAGCACATGACATACGGAAACGGAAAGCCGGAGGAGCGGGAGGAAAAGGACATCACGGATGCCTTCTTTAAAAATACCGACATTGCTCTGCGGCGTATCCCGGGCCTTGATACCGAACACGACTTCCTTGCTGTCCGGGGCGGCAGCCTGCGATTGAATGTCGATGTAAAAGTGTACTTTCATAACGGGAAGAATCTGGTTACCGTCTATGCTCCCGTTGCGGACGATGCGCGGATCCGCGAGTACGCCGAAACGACCCTGTGCCAAGTGTTCCAAGCCGAACTTCGGCACCGATCCGACGAAAACAGCAAAACAGAAAAACCGAAATCCGATCCCGCCGAGACCGAGCCGAGAAAAGAACAGGAGCCGAAACCCGCCCCTGCCAAGACCGAGCCGGACCAAACGACTGACGCACCCGACGATTTCCGGATCCAAGACGGGGTACTGAAAGGCTACCGTGGAAAAGGCGGGCATGTTGTGATCCCGAATGGCGTAACTTCCATCGGCGACTTTGCGTTTCACTACTGCAGCAGTCTGACGAGCGTTGCCATTCCGGAC
>CAZKGZ010000101.1:2252-5350 GCA_964552365.1 uncultured Oscillospiraceae bacterium
TCACCATCCCGGACAGTGTGACTTTTATCGGAAAAAATGCATTTGAAGACTGCGAAAGTCTGAAAAGTATCGTTTTCCCGAGCGGCGGAAAATTCATCAGCAATAACACCTTCGAGGGCTGCAGCAGTCTGACGAGCGTCACGATCCCGGACGGCGTGACATCCATCTGTAAAAGCGCATTTAAAGATTGCGGGAGCCTTACAGATATCGCTGTTTCGGGCAGTGTGAAAACCATCGCCGAAGGCGCATTTGAAGGCTGCGGCAGTCTGAGGAGCATCATCATCCCGGACGGCGCGACGTCCATCGGAAAAAGTGCATTTAAAGGCTGTAAGGGCCTTACGAAAATCACTGTCCCGAACAGTGTGAAATCGATTGGCAGCGGCGCATTTGAAGGCTGCAGCGGCTTGATAAGCGTCACCATCTCGGACGGTATGGCTTCCATCGGGAAAAGCGTATTTAAAGACTGCAAAAGTCTGACGGCTATCGTCATTCCCGACCATGTAAAATCGATCGGTGAAAGTGCGTTCGGCGGCTGCAGCAGCCTGACGAGCGTCACAATACCCGACAGCGTAACCGCCGTTGACGGCTCCGCTTTTGCCGGATGTGAAAAGCTGACGAGCGTTACGCTTCCGAAAAGATTTGAACCGACCCTCAAGACGCTCTTTGCGGACTGCAAAAGCATAAAGGACATCCGGTACTCCGACGGCGAGAACGTCAGGCTCGCGGTCAACTTGCCGGAGTCCAAACAGACGGCCGCGGACGAGCCGAAGAAGAACTTCTGGCAGAGACTGTTTAAAAAATAACCTTTATGAAATGGCAGCTGCCCCCTCGGGCGGGGCAGCCGGATAAACCGAGGAGGATAAAAGCGTGAACGCACTGGAACTCGATACCGTACTGCTCTCACCGGACCGGACGCATCTGGAGATCCTCGACCAGACGCTGCTGCCGGGCGAGGTGAAGATCCTGCATCTTTCGGATATGGCGGACATACGCGAGGCGATTTATGCGCTGCGGGTACGCGGCGCACCGGCCATCGGCGTGTGCGCGGGGTATGCGCTGGCTTTAGCGGCCTCGCAGATCGCGGCGGAAAATGCGGAGGATAAGGAAAGCTTCTTTGCGAAGCTCCGCGAGACGAAGGACTATCTCGCGTCCGCGCGCCCGACGGCAGTGAACCTCTTCTGGGCACTCGAGCGCATATGGAACACGGCGGAGAAAAACCGTGAGAAGAGCCTGCCCGAGATCTGCGAGATCCTGTTCGCGGAGGCACAGAGCATCCGCAATGAGGATGTTGCCATCAGCCGCAATATCGGCGCGATCGGCTTTTCCCTGCTGCATCACGGCGACGGCATCCTGACGCACTGCAACGCCGGCACGCTCGCCACGGCCAAGTACGGCACGGCGACGGCACCGATGTACATCGCCCTCGAGCACGGCTGGGACGATCTGCGCGTATACTGCGATGAAACGCGCCCCCTCCTGCAGGGCGCGCGGCTCACGGCGCTCGAGATGCACGCGGCGGGACTCGACACCACACTCCTTTGCGACAACGCCGCCTCGAGCCTCATGCAGACCGGGAAGATCAACATCGTGTTCGTCGGCTGCGACCGCGTGGCGCGCAACGGCGACGCGGCGAATAAGATCGGCACCTCGGCCGTTGCCATACTGGCGCGCCACTACGGCATTCCGTTTTATGTCTGCGCGCCGAGCTCCACCATCGACATGTCCCTCGCAAGCGGTGCGGAGATCCCCATCGAACAGCGCCCCGCCGAGGAAGTCACCGAGCTCTGGTACAAAAAGCGCATGGCCCCCGAAGGCGTCGGCGTCTACAACCCCGCCTTCGATGTTACCGACCACACCCTCATCACCGGCATCATCACCGAAAAAGGCCTCTGCACCGCCCCCTACGAGGATGCGTTCCGCGCTTTGGGCTTCGGCGAATAAACCGATAACCATGTTATTAAAGCACTGCCCCGACCGGCTTTCCAAAGACCGGTCGGGGCAGTATGTTTATTGTTTATCGGCAGCCGAATGCTGCTTCCGGTACTCTCCCGGAGAGACGCCGAGGGACTCGCGGAAGGCGGCGGTGAAGCGGCTTTGGCTTTCGTAGCCGACGGCTTTGGCGATCGTCCCGATGTCGTCCTGCGTGGTGAGCAGGAGGGACGCCGCCTTCTCCATGCGGTGGGCTTTCATGTGCGCGGCGAGCGTCATGCCGTAGACGCGCTTGAAAACGGCCTTGAGCGTTGTGGTGTTCATGAGAAAAATGCGCGATAGCTCTTCGATCGTGATGCGCTCGGAGAGATGCTCGACCATGTAATCGTGCACATTGCGGATGATCTGCTCCTGCGATGCACCGAAATTCACATCTTTTTCCGGGCAGGCAATTTCCAGCACCTGCTCGCAGATCTCATGGAGAAGCTGCGCCTGCACGGTGTCGGGCGCTTTGTAATAGACCTCCTTGCCGTCGCGGCGGCTCTCGAGCAGACCGCAGTCCGTCAGCGAGCGGAGATGATGCGACACAGCGGGGCTGGACATATCGAGCATTGCCGCAATGTTGATGACGCACTCCTCGCGGTGGCAGAGCAGCCAGAAGATGCGCACGCGCGTGGGATCGCCGAGCGCGCGGAAAAGCTCCGCGGCGGCGCCGAAATGCGCTTCGTCCGTGAGAGCGCGGTGCAGATCCTCATTGTGCGTATGCGCGCCGTGATCGTGCGGCAGAGAAAATTCCGGCATGAAACACCCTCCTTATCCTTTTTGGAAATTCCGTTTGCTGTTTTGGAAGCATGTCCCGAAACGGCTTGATTTTCGGGCACATTCCCAGTATACTGCACTCGTAACGATTAAGCAAGAGTTTAATTGTCATCGACAAAACGGAATGAACAAAAGACCGAAAAGGAGATAGACATCATGAAAAAGACTTACAAAATCGAAGTAGACTGCGCCAACTGCGCGAACCTCATGGAAGACACGACCAAAAAGGTAGAGGGCGTTGCAAGCGCCGTTGTCAATTTCATGACGCAGAAAATGATCGTGGAGTTTGCCGAAGGCTATGAGCCGAAGACCGTCATGCAGAGCGTCCTGAAAGCCTGCAAAAAGGTCGA
>CAZKGZ010000102.1:0-5333 GCA_964552365.1 uncultured Oscillospiraceae bacterium
ACGCTCTACTATAATCCCTCGCTCCGCGGCTGGTCGATGGCGGACGGGCGCGGCGTGTACATCGGCGCGGGCGTCACGGTGCTGCAGATCGCCCTCTGCCGCCTCGGGTATCTGGAGGAGAAGTACATCACCGGCTACTACTGCTCGAAGACCGACGAAGCCGTGCGCGCCTTCCAGCTGCAGGAGGGACTGACCTCGGACGGCATCGCGGGCAGCGGCACGGTCGAGCGGCTGCTCTCGGAGGAGACGCACACCGGCGACACGAACGCCCCGACACTCACGGCGTACGAGATCGGCAGCACCTCATCGAAGGGCTTTGACCTCTACCTCGCGGGCACGGACGAAAAGCGCGTCAATGCCTTCCGTGTGGACACGCGCGAGGAAAACAGCGACATCTGGGTCACGCGCTACTATAATGCGCCGTCCTCCGGCTCCGGCACGCTCGACATCGACATCTGGCGCGAGGGCACATACGAGGTGCGCGCCGCCGCATGCGATGATGACGGCAACGAGAGCGCCCTCACCGACATCGGCACGGTGCATGTGGATATGACCGCCCCGACCATCCGCTCGCTCACGATCACCGACATCACGGACACGGGCTTCTCGCTGCACTACGCCATCGAGGACGACTGCGCCGTCGCGGGCCTCACCGTCACGCTCACCTCGGATACCGGCGACGAAGTGAGCCGCTTCCTCGTGACCGACGGCACGAGCGACTATCCGTGGATCGCCGAAAACCTCACCGAAGGCACCTGGACGATCACCGTGACCGCCCAAGACGCCGCCGGCAACGAAACCGCCTACACCTTCGCCTGGCAATTCACCCCCAACAACGCCGCCCCCGGCCTGACCGTGGCGAGGCTGGGATAAAATAACCGGGACACATCGGAATCGGTGTGTCCCGGCTGCTTTTTGCATGGCTTATTCTCCGAACACGAAAGGCTCGGATCCCAGCGGCTTGCCGTCTTCATCGTAGACGGTGACGACATAGTTGCCGGCCAGGCCGCTTCCGTTATCGGAAAACTCTGCCGTATATCCGACGCCGTCTGCAAGGACGGTCGCCGTATCGGTCTGACTGTAGCCGCTGCTGTTGGAAACGACAACGGTAAAGCGGGTGCTTTCGGGTTGATTCGTTTTGATCCCGAAAAGGACCGCACCGGTTTCTTCGTTTACCTTTGCTTCAATTTCGATTTCCACGGTATCGGGAGAAGCGGTCGGCACATCGGCAATGGCCGACCGGGCGGTTTCCGGCGCAGGCGATGTATCGGCGGTGTCGGAATTTTGAGAGGTCAGCATCCAAATGCCGTAGAGGATCCATGCGGCAACGATAATGATATACCGGATCTTTTTATCCAGCTTGCAAGTCGGTCTCAACATCAGAATTGTCAGCGGTACCGGGAAAACAAAGATCCATCCCAATACCCAAAGCCAGGTCCTCTTTTTGCGCGGAGCTTCCATATTGCCGGCCGCAGTCCAGGTATATCCGCAGTCTTTGCAATATCCTATGGTAGAGCGCACAACAGCGGTCGTGTTTTTCCCGCGGATCTCCCCCTGCGTTTCACGGTTGAAAGCGATATTGGAGCTTCCGCATTTTGGGCAGCCTTTTTTATTCAGACGCTCCTGCTCCTTCCGCATGTCGAAGGTGATCTGAGAGCCGCAAAATTCGCAGAATTTTACATTCCCGGTAATTTCGGCTCCGCAATTCGGACATTTCATAGGACGCTCCTCCTCGAATGAAAAATGTTGAACGCATCAAACCGCGGCTGCACTGTGGTTTTTTAATCAGTTTTATTTTAATCAATACGCCGTATTTTTGCAAGAGCATTCTTTAATGCCAACGCAGGACCGGCCGCTGCCTCACCCCGGGATCCTCCGTGCGGATCCTCTTCGCGCGGAGGATCGTATTTTGGTAATAAAAAACCAAAAATTTTTGCCGGAGCTATTGACAAACGGATTTTGATATGGTAAACTCCTACCATAATTTCAAAGGAGGACAGATCTATGGCAGAAAAGACAAAGAAGCGTTTTGCAGATCCCGCGGCGCAGGAAACGCCCGAACCGTCGCATTACCTCCCCGAGGAAAGGGATGCGGTCTTCCCGGGCGATGTTCGCCCCCTCCCGTGCATGCTGCTCGAGATCCAAAAATACGATCGCGTTCTCAGCATCGGAGCGGGGGCTGCCGAGGAGTACCTCCAATATCTGGCTCTGTTTCCGACGCCGGCGGTCGTGCTGGAAAGCGTGGAGATCGCGCGCAAAGCGGCGGAGCGGTATGTTGAAGATTCCGGCTGCGGCGCGCAGATCCTCTCTCCGGAACCGCTCGGCACGGAGCGGGACGGCAAGAAGGTCTATGAGAGACAGTTTGACCGGGTGTTTGTCAACTGCCGCACCGACCGCGATTCCATCGGCATCTTCCTCGGAGAATCGGATTTTTCCCGCAAAGGCGGCCGCAACATCGGCGAGCAGATGCGCTCCCCCGAGTGGGCACTCGTGAAGGCGGCGCGGATGTGTGTGAACGGCCCGGGAAACACGGTCTGCCTTATGCCGGCCGATGCGCTCAGCGACCCCGCCGGTCGGGCGGCACGCCGCGAGCTTGTGCAGGGCGGCAGCGTAAAAACGGTCGTTCTGCTCCCCAAGCGCCTCTTCGGCGCGGCGGATGAGGGCACGGCACTTGTGGTGCTCAGCCACGGGAACCTGTCGGTGAAAATGGTCGACGCTTCCGATATGTACGAAAAAGAGCGCCGCAGAACGGCACTGCGGACGGAGACATGGCGCTATATACGAAATGCGAACCGCACGCGCGAATGCAAATCGCCGCACGAGTGCATCGTATCCTCCGCCGACCTCGCCGAGACGCGCTGGAACTTCCGCCCGACAGAGTATATCCGGGAGGAAGCACCCGCCGAGGGCGTGCCGCTCGGCGAACTGGTCGCCATCACCCGAGGCGCGCCGATCGGCGCGATGGAGCTGGATGACCGGACGGTGGAAGAGAATACCGGCGTCGTCTATGTCGGCGTGGGGGATATCCACGACGGCATCATCGACAAAAACCTGCCGTATCTCCGGGAGCTCGAGGCGAAATTGCGCAAATACTGCGTGCAAAAGGGGGACATCCTCCTCGCCAAAACGGCATACCCCGTAAAGGCGGCGGTAGCGGAGCCGCCCGAGAATGTGCGGCTTCTTGCCACTTCCAATCTCTATATCCTCACCGTGAAAGACGGAACGGTCGACCCGTACTACCTCGCGGCGTATTTCGACAGCGCCAAAGGAGCCGAAACGCTGCGCCAGTGCGCCACCGGCTCGCACGTTTCCATCCTTACGGTGAACGAGCTGAAAAACCTCCGTGTGCCCATGCACTCGAAGGAGATGCAAAAGAATATCGCGGCGAAGTACCGCTCGCATGTGCGGGTCTTCCGCGAGCTGACCGAGCAGGCGGAGACAGTGCGCACGGCCATGCAGAGCGTTTTCGATGAGGACGGCGACGCGAAAATCTGACCGAACATCCGAAGGCTGTGCCGCAGCCGGAAAACATGCGGCACAGCCTTGAGGCAGCACCGAACAGCATTGTCTGCGGCACTTTGCGGAGCTTTTTTGCCGAATTCTGCGGTATTGCCTTGGCTTTCGCTTTATCTCTGAAAAATCAAGAAAAATCTCAAAAAAGTTCTTGCACTTTGCATTGCGGTTTGGTATAATATCCGCGCATTACGCACGGGGTGCGGATCGGCGACCTTGTGGCGAAAGTCGGGTCGAGCCGAGTTGATGCCCCCGGAGGTAATAACATAATAAAGGAGGAACCCCCAACATGGCAGTAGTATCCATGAAGCAGCTGCTGGAAGCCGGTGTCCACTTCGGTCACCAGACCCGCCGCTGGAACCCCAAGATGGCCGAATACATCTATATGGAGCGTAACGGCATCTACATCATCGACCTTTCCAAGACCGTCAAGAAGCTCGACGAAGCTTACGAGTTTGTCCGCTCTCTCGCCGAGAACGGCCAGAGCATCCTCTTCGTCGGCACCAAGAAGCAGGCGCAGGAAGCCGTCAAGGAAGAGGCGGAGCGCGTCGGCATGTACTATGTGAACGCCCGCTGGCTCGGCGGCATGCTCACCAACTTCAAGACCATGCGCACCCGCGTGGAGCGTCTGGCCCAGCTCAAGAAGATGCAGGAAGACGGCACCTTCGATATGCTTCCCAAGAAGGAAGTCATGAAGCTCCTCGGCGACATGGCCAAGCTCGAGAAGTACCTCGGCGGCGTGAAGGAAATGAAGAAGCTCCCCGGCGCTCTGTTCGTCATCGACCCGCGCAAGGAGCACAACGCCATCGCCGAAGCCCGCAAGCTGCACATCCCCATCGTTGCGATCGTCGACACCAACTGCGATCCCGACGAAGTTGATTACGTTATCCCCGGCAACGACGACGCCATCCGCGCCATCCGCCTCATCAGCCAGACCATGGCCAACGCCGTGCTCGAAGGCCGTCAGGGCGAGGACGCCGAGGCTCCCGAAGAGGCTGCCGAGACCGCGAAGGAGGAAGAATAATGGCTGCTATTACCGCTGCTGCCGTTAACGAGCTGCGCCAGGCTACCGGCTGCGGTCTGATGGACTGCAAGAAGGCGCTCGTTGAGAACGAAGGCGATTTCGAGAAGGCCGTTGTTTACCTGCGCGAAAAGGGCCTGGCTTCCCAGGCCAAGAAGGCGACCCGCGTCGCCGCCGAAGGCATGGCTTACGCCGATGTCATCGACGGTGTCGGCGTCATCGTCGAAGTCAACTGCGAGTCCGACTTCGTCGCGGGCGGCCCCCTGTTCAATGAATTTGTCTCCGGCGTGGCCAAGGTCGTCGCCAAGGAGAACCCCGCCGATGTCGATGCACTCATGGCTTGCCCCTGGTACACCGGCAAGGGCACCGTGGACGATGCGAAGAATGAGCTCTTCCTCTCCGTCCGCGAGAATATGAAGGTCCGCCGCTTCGCCCGCGTTGAGGGCGTGTGCGTCCCCTATGTCCACATGAAGGGCAAAGTCGCCGTCCTCGTCGACCTCGACACCACCGCTTCCGCCGAAGCCGTCAACGAGCTCGGCCGCGATGTCGCCATGCAGATCTGCGCTCTCAATCCGCAGTTCCTCGATCAGAAGGATGTCCCGGCTGCCGAAGTCGAGAAGGAAAAGGAGATCCGCATCGCCACCGCGAAGCAGGATCCGAAGAACGCGAAGAAGCCCGATGCCATCCTCGAGAAGATCGTCATGGGCGGTCTCGGCAAGTGGTACAAGGAGATCTGCCTGCTCCAGATGCCGTTCGTAAAGGACGACAAGGTCAGCGTCGAGCAGCATGTTGCCGCCGT
>CAZKGZ010000103.1:0-5304 GCA_964552365.1 uncultured Oscillospiraceae bacterium
TGTCGACCGGCCCGCGAAGCGGGACGACGAGGCGCGGAGCGGAGTGCATCCCCTCGTTTGGATGGCTCCGCCATCCAAACGAAGCAAAGCCCCTCAAACGAGAGCCCAGCGCAGCGGGTCTCGTTTGACTATATGTAATACTGCGCTTGGGCATTCCAGAGCTTCGCGTATTCGCCCTGTTCATCGGCAAGGAGCTCGGCGTGGGTGCCGTGCTGGACGGAGGCGCCGTTTTGGAAAACGAGGATCTCGTCGCAGAACTTGCACGAGGAGAGGCGGTGCGAAATGTAGATGGCCGTCTTGCTGCCGACCATGTCGTTGAGCTTTTCGTAGATCTCCGCCTCGGCCACGGGGTCGAGCGCGGCGGTCGGCTCATCGAGGATGAGGAACGGCGCGTCGCGGTAGAGGGCGCGGGCGATGGCGATCTTCTGCGCCTCGCCGCCGGACACCTCCACGCCCTTTTCGTCAAAATCGCGGAATAGGCTCGTTTCCGTTCCGAGCGGCAGTGTTTTCAGCCGGTCGCCGAAGCCCGCCTGTACGAGCGCCCTCTCGGCTCTCGCGCGGTCATATTCCGGTGCGGCAGCGACATTCTGTCCGAGCGAGAACGCCAGCAGCCGGAAGTCCTGAAATACGACGGAGAAGATATTCATATACTCTCTGTAATTATATTTCCGAATATCTATTCCGTTGAGTAATATTTCGCCCTCGGTAGGGTCGTACAGACGGCACAGGAGCTTGATGAATGTGGTCTTGCCGCTGCCGTTCGGTCCGACGACGGCGAGTTTTTTTCCGATCTCAAACTTCACCGACAGATGGCGCAGCGCCCAGGTCTCCGTGCCGGGGTAGCGGAAGGAGACATCCCGGAACTCGATCTCATACCTGCAGTCGGAGCGCTTCTCGGTCGTGAGCGAGCCCTGGTACATCTCGTTCGGCGTATCGAGGAAGGCGAAGAGATCGCGCAGGAACGGCGCATTGCTGCGTACATGGCTGCTCTGATCGATGAGCTGCGTGATATGGCCGGAGAGAGCGGTGAGCGCCGCAGCATACTGCACCACGCTGCCCGCGCCGAACGCACCGGCAAGCGCCTTGCAGCAGACAAAGAGGTACGCCGCCACGGTGAACAGCACCGAGAGCAAAGCGCTCACGATCATCAGCGCGCCGCCGCGGCCCCACGCGAGCTTTGCAAACGGGCCGTTTGGGCTGAACGCCGTATCGGACGAAGCATAGCTCTCGCAGATGTCCTGCTGGTTATACATGCGAATGTCGCTCGCGCGGTCACGGTCGCGGTGCGCCATGTTCGCAAAGAAGTTGAAATACCGGTTGCCGAGGCGTGCGAGCGGCGCGAGCTCCGTGGTGAGAGTCAGTATGCGGTAGGAGCAAAGCGACGGAAGCGTCGTGAGCAGCGCGAGAAGCAGCACGAATCCCACGAGGAACAGCGGCCGGTTGAGCACAGTCCAAGCCCCGGCGCTTTCCGGCACGGGCTGCGTGAAGAGCGTAACGGTGAGGGCGATCACGCCCAGAATGCCGAAAACGCATTTCGGCACGTCCATCTCCACATCCATCGCGACGCCCAGACCGTAGCCGCCCCAGTTGGCGTTCTGCCGGATCTGCGCGAGGTCGTCGTGCGTTTTGGGATCGTCCAGCCGCGGAAAATCCATGTCCAGCAGCTTGTTGGCATAAACCTTTTGGATAATATAGTAGTAATTCTCGAACAGGACCGTCTGCCTGCGGGTGAGTGCGGCGGTGATGAGCGGCAGCAGCGCCGCCGAGGCGACGGCGGCCGCGGCAAGCACCGCAAGCCGGTGCGCGTCTCGCGTTCCGGTGAGCTCCGTGATGATCTGCGCGGAAAGGATGACCGTCACATACGGCGAGAGCGACCGGAACGCAGCGCACAGCCAGTTGACGGCGCGCAGCCCGGGCCGTTCGGCATAAAAGAGCTTCGCTCCGCGGCGCTGCAGACGCCATGCCTCGCGCACGGAGATCTTTTTCTTATTCTCTTCCATTTTTCTCGCCCTCCTCCCGGTAATACTTGCTCTGCACTTCAAAGAGTTCGGCATATTTCCCGCCGCGCGCGAGCAGCTCTTCGTGGCTGCCCTGCTCGGCGATGACGCCGCCGTCGATGAGCAATATGCGGTCGCAGAAGCGTGTGGACGCGAGGCGGTGCGAAATGAATACGCTCGTCCGTCCCTCGGTCATGGCGGCGTATTTTTGATAGACATCGCTCTCGGCGATGGGGTCGAGCGCGGCGGTCGGCTCGTCGAGCAGCAGGATCGGCGCGTTCTTATAGAGGGCGCGTGCCAGCATGAGCCGCTGCGTTTCGCCGCCGGAGAGCAGCACGCCGTCCTCGAATACTTCGCGGCCGATGTGCGTTTTCAGTCCGTCCGGGAGCGCCGCCACGCGCTCGGTGAGTCCCGCCTTTTCCAGGCATTCGCGCACACGCGATTCATCGATGCCCTCGCGCACCTGCGCAATGTTTTCCTCCAGCGTCGCTTCGAGCAGAGAAAACTTCTGGAACACGGCGGCGAAAAGCGTGTAGTACTCCCGCCGGTCAAACTCGCGGATGTCCGAGCCGTTCAGGAGCACGCGCCCCTCGGTCGGATCGTAAAAGCCGCACAGGAGCTTCACGAGCGTGGATTTTCCCGCGCCGTTCAGGCCCACAACGGCGAGCCGCTCGCCGGGATGCACCGTGAGGTCGATGCCGTGCAGCGTGTCCGCCTCCGCGCCGGGATAGCGGAAGGAAACATTCTCGAGCCGCAGCTCGTACTTCCCGTCCGCGCATTCCGGCAGAGGCTTGCCGCCTTCCATGCGGAAGGGCTCGGGCAGCTCGAGATATTCGCGCAGGGTGCACAGTTCCAGACTCTGCTGCCGCATCGTGCCGAGCTCGGCGAGGACGCCGCTCAGCTGCTCGGCATACGCGCCGACGGCGGAAAAGCACAGCAGAAATTCGCCCGCGCTCATGTCTCCGGCCAGCGTCTGCCGCAGCAGGAGGTAATAAGCAAGGCCGTTTCGCACGGCGATGAGTACGGCGTCAATGACATTTGTCCAAAAATACACCCGCTCGCGATGTTCGATGAAGGCATCGAACGCGCGGAGCGTTTTGCTGTACACGGCTTCGAGCCAGGGGCGCATGCCGAAAATGCGGATGTCCTTGCCGAGAACGGTGCTCTGCGCCTTGTCGGACACGTAGTCCATGCGCTTTTCGAGCGCGGCGGACTCGTCGCGGTGCCGGTAGCCCCACTCGTTGATGCGGCGGTTGGCGAAATACTCCGCTGCCGTCGTCACGGTGAGCGCGGCGAGAAGCCATGCGCTCGTATTCGTGAGCAGCAGCAAATATACGACAAAGCTCAGCGCCGCGGCGAGCAGCTTTTCCCCGTCCACCCAAAACGCTTCGCCCGCGCAGCGGTTGTCCTCCGTCACGCGGTCGGCCCGCTCCTGCAGCTTGAGGACCTCCGGGTCTTCGGTGAGCGGATAGGACATGACGCACGTCTTATAATGTTCTTTGCGGATGAGCGCGAGGCGCACATCCACCCGCGCGAACAGCGGCGCTTTCTCCAGATATGCGTAGACGGCCGAGCACACGAGCAGCGCCCCGGCCAGAATGCCGATCGTCGTGAGAAGCCGCGAGAGCGAGGCCCCCTCCTCCACGCAGCAGACGATCTCCGGCGTGAGCAGCAGCCCCGAAACGCCCATGCCCGCACCGGCGATCGCGCGGATGACCGTAAGGATCGGTACATCGTCCCGGTGCGCCGCATGCGCCTGACGCAGCATCCACAGCGTGTTCTGCGCGAGCGAATAGCGCGGCTTTTTCGTTTTTTCTTTCATCGAGATCACCTCTTTCTGTCGATGCTACCATACCATAAAACTTCGTCCCCGGCGCAAACCGGGGACGAATGGTTGATTTTCGGGGATGAACCGTCCCGCTCACACCTGCGGGAGCAGGATCTCGGTGGTAAAGGCGCCGTCCTCGCTGTTGCGCGAGAGGTAGCCGCCGAGCCGCTCGACGATCTCGTCGATGCGGAGGAGACCGAAGCCGTGCCCCTCGCCCTTCGTGGTGCGGAAGAGGCCGCCGACCTTTTCGAGCTTTTTCCCGGCGGTGAAGTTCGTAAAGGAAATGTAGAGCTGTGTGCCCTTCATGTCCATGTATACGCGGATGAGCCGCTCGCTCTCCGGCAGCGCCATGCTCGCTTCGATGGCATTGTCGAAAAGATTGCCGAGGATGCAGCACAGGTCGAGCTCCGACATTTTGAGCTTCACGGGGATATGCGCATCCGCCTGCACCGAGATGCCGCGGGATTTGGCGAGGGAGATCTTGCTGTTGAGAATGGCGTCCGCCATGGCGTTGCCGGTTTTCACGACGAGGTCGACGGTGTTCAGATCGGTCTCGAGCTCGTCGAGATAGGCGCGGATGGCGTCCATGTCACCCTTGGCGGCGAATGCCTTGAGCACCTGGATATGGTTGCGGTAGTCGTGCCGCCAGCCGCGCATCTGACGGTACATATTCTCGACTTCCTTATAGTGCGTATCCGTCAGCTCGCGCTGATAGGTCTCGATGCGCCTGTCGAGACGGCGGGAGAAAAGTTTCACGGCAGTTCCTCCTCAGTGATAGGCGATGATGGCGCGGTTGAGCGTTTCGTAGGCTCCGCGCGGCAGCGGCACCGCCGTGCCGTCGGTAAGGATCGCATCCGTTTTCGTCACGCGGCGGATGTACGCGAGGTTGACGATCGCCGCGCGGCCGATGCGCACGAACCGCTCGTCCAGCTCCTCGAAGAGCGCGCCGAGCGTCTTTTTCACGGTGTACTCGCGCGCGGCGTGGACGGTGGTATAGTTTTTGCAGACATCGAGATAACGGATCTCGTACAGCGGCACGCGCACGATCTCGCCGCCGCACTCGAGCGTGAGTGCGCGGCTGTCGCGGCGCAGGTTGTCCGCGGCGCGGTCGAGCACCTCGAAGAGCTTCTCGCGGTGCAGGGGCTTCATGAGATAATGCAGTGCCGCCACGTCATATCCCTCGGCGATATAGTCGGAGTAGCCGGTGATGAACACGATCTGCACGGCGGCATTGCCGCGCCGTATCCTCTTTGCCATCGTCACGCCGTCCATGCCGCCCATCTCGATGTCGAGCAGGAGCACATCAAAGCTCTTGTCCTCATCGTACCGGAAGAGGAACGCCTCCGCCGAGGGAAATGTCTCCGCCGCGATCGTCTCGCCGCGCAAAGCGCCCCACTCGCGCACATAGCTCTCGACCAGCGCACAGTCCTCCCCCCGGTCATCGCATATCCCCACATGCATGCCTGTTCCTCCTTCCGC
>CAZKGZ010000104.1:0-5232 GCA_964552365.1 uncultured Oscillospiraceae bacterium
GCTGAAAATTCAACAAAAATTCACCAAATCAACTCCCGCGGTGATAAAATTATAAGGTTGAAAATGATTTCCGGAAAGGATTTTTGCCGCATGACCTCCTACAGCGTGAGAAAGCCGTTTACGGTGCTTGTCGCCGTCGTGGCGATTCTGGTGTTCGGCGTGATGTCGTATGTGAAGATGACGCCCGACCTTCTGCCGAACATGGACTACCCCTATGTCATCATCGTTACCACCTATGCGGGCGCGGCGCCCGAGGAGGTCGAGAGCGTTGTCACAAAGCCGATGGAAGAGAGCATGGCGACGCTCAACGATATAAAGCAGGTCACCTCGTCCTCGGCGGAGAACTATTCGCTCGTGATGCTCGAGTTCGAGCAGGACACGAACATGGACAGCGCCGTCGTGGACATTCTGCAGAAAACGCAGACGCTCTCGGCGAGCTGGAGCGACAGCATCGGCACGCCGAGCATCATGCGCATCAACCCCTCGATGATCCCGGTGATGGTCGCCGCCGTCGACTCGTCCGAAATGGACCGCTACGAGCTGAGCCAATTCGCCGAGGAGACGGTCATCCCCTCGCTCGAGGGCACCACGGGCGTGGCGAGCATCACGACCGGCGGCCTTGTGGAGCAGACGATGACCATCGAGGTGAACGATGCCAAGCTCGATGCGATGAACGAAAAGATCTCCGACGCCATCGACAAGGCGATGGAGGACGCGCGGCAGCAGCTTGAGGACGCGCAGAAGGAGATCGACGAGAGCAAAGCGCAGGTGGAAGCCGGAACGGCGCAGCTCACGAACTCCGGCAGCGGCATCACCGATCAGATCGAGCAGAGCACCGACGAGCTTGCCGACACGCTGACGGCGGCGGGCGAGGCAAGCGCCAAGCTCGCGGCGGCGCGCCTTGCCATCGATGCGCTCAACGAACAGCTCACGGCCTCGGAGAGCGCACTGCAGGAAGCGGAAAACGCCCTCGCCGCGACCGACACGAAGATCGCGGAGCTCGAAGCGGACAGCGCGCTCTATGCCAAAGCGCTCGGCGAGCCCTATGACAGCATGGACGGCTCCACCACACTCGAGGATGCGGGGCTCGACGCCGACACCGTCGCCGCGCTCACCGCAAAGGGCTGCACCGACCTCAACGGCGTGCGTACTTTGAACAGCCTGAACGATGTGAATCTGACGGCGCAGCGCACGACGCGCGCCTCGCAGGCCGTCGCCGTCGAATCCGCGCGCGTGCAGACCGAACAGCTTCGCGTGCAGATCGCCGAGGCGGAGGAGGAATATGCGCAGCTCGAGGCGGACGCGAAAACGCAGATGGATTCGCTCAATGCGATGCAGCAGGAACTCGAAAACCTGCCGGGCGAGCTCATGGGCGGCATGACGCAGCTCTCCATCGCGGGCGGACAGCTCGCCGCAGCGCAGAGCGCCCTCACGCAGGCACAGACGCAGCTCGACACTGCCGTGCAGACGCTCGAGGATCAGCTTGCCTCCGCGCTCGATGCCGCCGACCTGCACTCGGTCATCACGCTCGACACCGTGAAGAGCCTCATTACGGCGCAGAATTTCGACATGCCCGCCGGGTATGTGTACGATGAAGCGGGCAACGGCATCATCGTGACGGTCGGCGACGCCATTGAAAATGCGGACGATCTCGAAAACCTCGTCATTCTCGACATGGGCATCGACGGCCTCGACCCCATCCGCGTGTGCGATGTGGCGGACATCGTCTATGCCGACAACGTGGACGAGATCTACGCCACGCTCAACGGCAACAACGGCCTCCTCCTCATGTTCTCCAAGCAGTCCACCTACGCGACCGCGACCGTTTCGGACAACATCCGCGATGCGTTCGACGAGCTATCCGAGAAGTACCCGGGCCTCACGTTCACCGCGCTCCTCGACCAGGGCGACTACATTTACCTCCTGCGCGACTCCATCATGTCGAGCCTTCTCTGGGGTGCGCTCTTCTCGGTCATCGTGCTCTTCCTCTTCTTGCGCGACTGGCGGCCGACGCTCATCACGCTCTGCTCCATCCCCATCAGCCTTCTCTTTGCCCTCACGCTCATGTACTTCACCGGCGTGTCCATCAACATCATGTCGCTCTCGGGCCTGTCGATATCGGTCGGCATGCTGGTGGACAACTCGGTCGTTGTCATTGAAAATACATACCGGCTGCGTGCGCTCGGCGAATCGACGATGAAGTCCGCCGTTTCCGGCGCGCGGCAGGTGGGCGGCGCGGTCGCGGCGAGCACGCTCACGACCATATGCGTCTTCGTGCCCATCGCGTTCGTGGACGGCCTCACGCGCGAGCTCTTCACCGACATGGTGCTCACGCTCAGCTTCGCGCTCATCGCGAGCCTCATCGTAGCGCTCACGCTCGTCCCGGCACTCGCGGGCAAGCTGCTCGCACACGCAAAGCCGCAGAAGGAAACGGCGTTCACGCGCTTCATGCCGAAGTATAAGAAGTCCGTCCTCTGGGCGGTCGAGCACAAGGCGGTCACGATGCTCGTGGCTGTGGCGCTGCTCATCTCGAGCGCGGCGCTCGTGCTCACGCGCGGCTTCAACTTCCTGCCGAACATGGAAATGTCGCAGATGATGGTCACGCTCACGATGCCCGAGGGCAGCTCCTTTGCGGAGACGACGGCTGCGGCGGACGAAGCCGTGGCGCGCATGCTCGAGGTGGACGGCGTGGAAACGGTCGGCGGCGCCATCGGCGACAGCGCCGGCTCGATGCTCTCCTCCATGACGAGCGAGGGCGATGTCACCTACTATGTCCTCCTCGAGGACGGCTATAAGGCCAGCCGCGTGGCGGACGCCATCAACGAGCGGTGCGCCGACATGGACTGCGAAGTGAACGCGGACGCGAACTCCATCATGTCCTACATGACGCAGATGCTCTCGAGCAGCGGCATCACCGTGCGCGTGTACTCCAACGACCTCGACGATCTGCGCGAGAGCGCCGACCGCGTGGCGGAGCTTCTCTCCGGCGTGGAGGGAACGGCGAACGTTTCCGCCGGGGACGAGGAGCCGACTTCGGAGCTCCACTTCACCGTGGACAAGGAAAAAGCCATCCGCGAGCAGCTCACGGTGGCGCAGGTCTACATGAAGGTCGCCGCCGCGCTCACGGGCTCGGCCGACCTCATCGAGCTCTCCGACGACGGCACGACCTACACCGTGTCGGTGCAGACGGCAGATAAGAGCACCATTACGCCCGAATACATCCGCTCGCTCACCTTCGATGTGACCGCAACGGACGGCACGACCCACACCGTGGCGCTCGCGGACATCGCGGCCGTCGAGGAGACGGAGAGCCTCTCGAGCATCAAGCGCATCGATCAGCGGCGCTATCTCGACGTGACCGCGGACATCGCGGACGGCTACAATGTCACGCTCGTGACCGATGACGCCGAGGCGGCGCTTGCCTCGCTCTCCCTGCCCGAGGGCACGGAGGCGGAGTTCTCCGGCGAGCGCGAATCCATCATCGACGCCCTCAAGCAGCTCGTCATCATGCTGCTCGTCGGCATCCTGCTCGTGTACCTCGTCATGGTCGCGCAGTTCCAGGATCTCAAGTCGCCGTTCATCGTCATGTTCACCATCCCGCTCGCGTTCACGGGCGGCTTCCTCGCGCTCTACATCGCGGGCATGGAGCTCAACATCCTCTCGATGCTCGGCATGATCATGCTCGTCGGCATCATCGTCAACAACGGCATCGTGCTCGTGGACTACATCAACCAGCTCCGCCTCGGCGGCATGGAGCGGCGCGACGCCATTGCGGACGCCGCCGTCACGCGTCTGCGCCCCATCCTCATGACGAGCATCACCACCATCCTCGGCCTCGTCGTCATGGCGCTCGGACAGAGCGAGGCAACATCGCTCATCCAGCCGCTCGCCGTAACGTGCATCGGCGGCCTCCTTTACGCCACGCTCATGACGCTCTATGTCGTGCCCGTAATGTACGACGCCCTCTCCAAGAAGGAGCTCTACCATGTGGACGAAGAGGATCTCGAGCTGAGCACAAAGTAAAAACGATGCAATATGTTAAAAATATCTGTTGCGCCGAGAGAGAAATCGTTATAAAATAGCGGCAGTATCGGAAATATTCCGCAATGCCGAAAGTAAGTTATAAAACAAAACCATAAAACAAGGAGGATAAAAATTATGACCGTTCTTGTTACCGGCGGTGCCGGATACATCGGAAGCCACGCCTGCGTGGAGCTTCTGAACGCGGGGCACACCGTGATCGTCGCGGACAACCTCGTCAATTCCAGCGCGGAGAGCCTTCGCCGCGTGGAGAAGATCACCGGAAAGACCCTTACCTTCCACAATGTCGACCTCACCGACCGCGCCGCGCTCGATGCGCTGTTCGACAAGTACGCCTTTGACTGCGTGCTGCACTTCGCGGGACTCAAGGCCGTGGGCGAGAGCGTCGGCCAGCCCCTGCGCTACTACGAAAACAACCTCAACTCCACCATGAACCTCTGCGAGAGCATGGCCTCCCACGGCGTGAAGAAGATCCTCTTCTCCTCGTCCGCCACGGTCTACTCCCCGGAGAACACCATGCCCGTAAAGGAGACCGACCGCATCGGCGGCTGCACGAACCCCTACGGCTGGACGAAGTTCATGTGCGAGCAGATCCTCTCCGGCGTCGCGCACGCGCACCCCGACTGGACGGTCATGCTCCTGCGCTACTTCAACCCCGTCGGAGCGCATCCGAGCGGACTCATCGGCGAGGACCCGCGCGGCATCCCCAACAACCTCATGCCGTTCATCTCCCAGACCGCCGCGGGCAAGCGCGAGTGCCTGAGCGTGTTCGGCAACGACTACGACACCCCGGACGGAACCGGCGTGCGCGACTACCTGCATGTGGTCGACCTCGCGCGCGGACATGTGGCCGCCATGGACTACATGACCGGACGCACCGGTGTGTTCGTATTCAACCTCGGCACCGGCCACGGCTACAGCGTGCTCGACATGGTGCACGCCTTTGAAAAGGTCACCGGACAGAAGGTGCCCTACAAGATCACACCGCGCCGCCCCGGCGATGTGGCCACGGTCTTCTGCGATCCCTCGCTCGCGGAGCGGGAGCTCGGCTGGAAGGCGGAGCTGACGCTCGAAGACATGTGCCGCGACACCTGGAACTGGCAAAGCCACAACCCCGACGGCTACGGCAAATAAAGGGCAGCACCGCATAATTCGGCAAGAGCGATTTGCGAGAGATTTTTTGTCGAATCA
>CAZKGZ010000105.1:0-5183 GCA_964552365.1 uncultured Oscillospiraceae bacterium
ATATGCAATCTGGTTAACATAACTTGTCTTGCGGCCTCCTCGGCGGTGTCGTCGAGGGGGGCGAGATCGGCCGAGCCGTACTTGCGCACGAGCGCGGTCCTGAGTATCTCATCGCACAGCGCGGGGTTCTTCGGCAGCACCGGGCCGTGGCTGTAGGTGCCGAAGAGGTTCTTATACCGCACGCCCTCGGTGCCGTCCTCGCCGTTGTTGCCGTGGCCGCACAGCACCGTGCCGAGCGGCTTCATGCCGCTGCCGAGCCGCGTGCGTCCGCCGTGGTTTTCAAATCCCACGACGACCGAGCCGCCGCTCTCCTCGCCGAGACGATAGGCGTAGTTGCCGATCATGCGGTCATACGAGCCCTCGGTCGTGATGTCGAGGATGCCGGTATATTCGCACCATTGGCCGTCCGCCGTGCGGTAGCCGTGGCCCATGAGCTGATACCCGCCGCAGATGCAAAGGAACGGCACGCCGTCCTCCGCCGCCGCGCGGATGTTGTCCTTGCGGCCGCCCTGCAGGTCGGAGAGCAGAACGGTCTGCTCAAAGTCCTGCCCGCCGCCGATGAAGAAGAGGTCGTAGCCCGAGAGATCGTCCTGCGCGCCGAGCGGCAGCTCCGTCACGGTGCAGCCGAGACCGCGCCACGCGAGCCGCTTTTTCATGCAAGCGATGTTCCCGCGGTCGCCGTAGAGATTGAGCACATCGGGGTAGAGATGGCAAATGTTCAGTTCCGTCATTCCCAGAACCTCCCTCCGCCGGCAAGCGAGGAGAGCTTGTCGCGCACCGTGAGCATGGATGTGTAGTTCGGCAGCACAACGACCGGTACGCTGCTGTTCTTCACAGCTTCGGCGAGCGCGTCGACCGTGTCGTACACGGTGATCACGCCGTCGTCCGCTCCGGCGTACTTCAGGCGGATGCGCATATCCTGCGCGCGCGTGCCGTATACGCCGATGGTCTTATATTGCCGCGCGGCGAACAGGCTCTCGTAGTCGGCGTCCCATACCCACGAGACGTCCGTGCCGTCGGCGGTGTTGTCGTTCAGACAGAAGATGGGGAGCACGTCCTCGCCGTATCCCGCGAGGAACTCGAGCGCGCGGTCGCATCCGGCGGGGTTTTTCACGAGCACGATGCGCACCGGAGTCTCTCCGATCTTGAGCTGCTCCATGCGCCCGAACACCGCGCCGAAATCCGCGAGAGAATCGCGGCAGGCCTTCTCGTCCCAGCCCATGGCGTGGGCGGCGGTGAGCGCCGCGGCGGCGTTGGAGGCGTTATAAATGGCGGGCAGCGCGAGCTGGAAGGATACCTCGCCCTCCGGCGTCGTCATGGTGACGAAGCTGCCGCCTTGGCTCGGACGGATGCTCTCCACGGCAAACTCGGGATCGGGGCGATGCGCGCCGCAGTTCGGGCAGTACCAGTCGCCGAGATGGGCGTAGGTGTGCCGCCGGTAGGCATAGCGCGTGCCGCACCGCAGGCAGTTGGGCGCGTCCGAAACGTTCGGCACGCTCTGCCCGACGATGCTGTTGAGTCCGTAGTAAAGAACGGTATTCGGCACATCCCAGCCGAGCGAGGCCGTGAGCGAGCAGTCCGCGTTGAGGCACAGCACCGCGCCCGGCGCTTTCTTTATGCCCTCGGCGATGTAGTTCCTTGTGTGCGTGACCTCGCCGTAGCGGTCGAGCTGATCGCGGAAGAGGTTCGTCACGACCACCGCGCGCGGCTGCATGGCCTCGGCCACGGCGGGGAAGTTGCCCTCGTCGCACTCGATGACGGCGAGCTTCTTCCTCGGCTTGCCGAAAAGGTTCGCGTTTTCAATGAGTTCTGCGGTGATGCCGCTCGTGAGGTTCGCGCCCGAGCGGTTCGAGAAGTACGGCGTGCCGGTCTTGTCGAGCATATGCCGCAGCATGCCGCAGGTGGTCGTCTTGCCGTTCGTGCCGGTCACGAGCACCGTTTCCACGCCGCGCGAGAGCTCACGCATGAGCCCCGGGCAGACGCGGAGCGCCGCCTTGCCGGGAAACGCCGTGCCGCCGCGCCCCAGGAGCCGCAGTCCGAAACGAAGCACGCGGCTCACAAGACACGCGAGAAATACGCGCAGCTTCATAGACGGATGTACTCTTCGCGGCCCGCGCCGACGGAGACCCAGCCGATGCGGCAGCCGACGGCTTCCTCAAGATAGCGGACATAGTTCTGCGCCGCCTTGGGCAGATCCTCAAACTTGCGGCAGCCGGTGATGTCGCCGGAGAAGCCTTCGACATACTCGTACACGGGCTTGCACTTGGCGAGCACGGTCTCGACCGGGAAGGTGTGGATGATCTCGCCGTTGAGCTCGTAGCCGGTGCACACGGGGATCTTCTCCCAGCCGGAGAGCACGTCGAGCTTCGTGAGAGCCAGCTCCGTGGCACCCTGCAGCTGCACGCCGAAGCGGGAGGCGACAATGTCGAATCCGCCGACGCGGCGCGGACGGCCGGTAGCGGCGCCGTATTCTCCGCCGGCTTCGCGCAGACGGTTGCCGTCGTCACCGAAAAGCTCGCACACGAACGGGCCCTCGCCGACGCAGCTGGAGTAGGCCTTCATGATGCCGATCACGCTGTCGATGCGCTTGGCGGGGATGCCCGCGCCGATGGGCGCAAATGCGGCGATGGTGGACGAAGACGAGGTGTAGGGGTAGATGCCGAAATCGATGTCGCGCAGCGCGCCGAGCTGAGCCTCGAAGAGGATGCTCTTGCCGGCGTCGGCCTGTGCGGTGAGGTAATCGGTGGTGTTCACGAGATACTCGCGCCAGGGGAAGGCGTAGGTCTCGAGCCACTTGTACATCTCGTCGACGGAGATGGGCTCATGGCCGTAGCCCTTCACGGTGATGTTCTTCCACTCGACGAGGTCGGTGAGCTTCTCGCGCAGGCAGTCGGTGAACAGCAGGTCGCCGGTGCGCAGCGTCTTCTTCATGTACTTGTCGGCGTACACCGGGCCGATGCCGCGGCGCGTGGAGCCGAACTTCTTGTCCGCGAGGCGGTCTTCCTCGAGAATGTCCATCATCTTGTGGTACGGCATGCAGATGGTGGCGCGGTCGGAGATCTTGAGATTCTCCGGCGTGATGACGATGCCCTGAGAGCGGAGCTTTGCGACCTCGTTGGTGAGGTGCTCCATGTCGAGCACCATGCCCGGGCCGAGCACGTTCACGGTGCCCTCGCGCAGAATGCCGGACGGCATGAGGTTGAGCACGAACTTGCCGCGCTCGTTCACGACGGTGTGACCGGCGTTGTTGCCGCCCTGATAGCGGACGACGATCTCGTGTTCGGCGGAGAAGAGATCGACCATACGGCCTTTTCCTTCGTCGCCCCAGTTGATTCCTACGACAGATGTAAGCATTTTTATATCCTCCTTAGACCCTTACGGAGCCGCCCTCGGCAATGTCGCCGCGGCGCGATTCCATAATGGGATAAACATACGAATTGAGAAAAGCGTGTGTCTGCTCCGGCGCGAGGCCGACGAACTTCTTCACATCGAGCAGCTCATCGAGCACCTCGGGCGTGAGATGGAAGTGCTCGTCCGCAAGCAGCATGTCGAGCAGATGCCCGTCCTCACCGCGCAGCTTCACGCTCTCGGCGGCCCGGACGGAGTATTGACGGATGATCTCGTGCAGCTTCTGGCGATCCTCGCCGAGCGACACGGCGCGCATGAGAATGTTCTCCGTCGCCATGAACGGCAGCTCCTCGCGGAGATGTTTTTGCATGACGCACGGATATACCTTGCACCCGCGCACCACGTTCGCGCACAGCGTGAGAATGGCATCGCAGGCGAGAAACGCCTCGGGGAGCGTGAGACGGCGGTTCGCGCTGTCGTCGAGCGTGCGCTCGAGCCACTGGTTCATCGCGGTGTCCGCGGTGTTCGAGGCGAGATTCACAACATAGCGGCTGAGCGACACGATGCGCTCGCACCGCATGGGGTTGCGCTTGTAGGCCATGGCGGACGAGCCGACCTGCTCGGTCTCAAAGGGCTCGTCAAGCTCGCGCATGTGGGCGAGGAGACGCATGTCGGTCGCCATTTTCGCGCTGCTCTGCGCCACGGAGGAGAGAACGTTCATAACGAGCGAGTCGAGCTTGCGGGTGTAGGTCTGTCCCGCCACGGGGATGCAGTGCTCCGCGCCCATCTTCGCGGCGATCTTCTTTTCGAGCGCGAGCACCTTCTCGCCGTCGCCCTCGAAGAGCGCGAGGAAGCTCGCCGCCGTGCCGGTCGCGCCCTTGCACCCCGAGATGGGGAGCCGCGCAAGCTCGGTCTCGAGCTGCTCGAGGTCGATGAGGAAGTCCTGCAGCCAGAGCGTGGCGCGCTTGCCCACGGTCGTGGGCTGCGCCGCCTGAAAATGCGTCCACGCAAGCGTCGGCGTGTCCGCTTCGCGCTCGGCAAACGCGGCGAGCGCATCGATGACGGCGAGCAGCTCGCCGCGGATGAGCCGCAGCGCCTCGCGCATCTGCAAAAGGTCGGTGTTGTCGTCCACATAGCAGCTCGTAGCGCCGAGGTGGATGATGCCGGCGGCCTTCGGGCAGGCGTCGCCGAAGGTGCGGATGTGCGCCATCACATCGTGGCGGAGCCGGGACTCGTACTCCGCGGCGCGGTCAAAATCGATATCGTCGAGGTGCGCGCGCATTTCGTCGAGCTGCTCGTCCGTGATGGGCAGCCCCAGCTCCTGCTCGCTCTCCGCGAGCGCGAGCCACAGGCGGCGGAACGTGGAAAACTTCCACTGCGGGGAGAAAATGTGCTGCATTTTCTCGGACGCATAGCGCGAGCACAGGGGATTTTCGTATATGTCTTTCATTTATTTCACTCCACGGTGACGGATTTCGCAAGGTTGCGGGGTTTATCGATGTCGCACCCGTTGCAGCGCGCCACATGGTAGGCAAAGAGCTGCAGCGGAAGGATCTCGGGAATGGCGGCGAGGAGCGGCTCCGTGACCGGCACGAAGAGCACATCGTCCGCCTCGGCAAAGATGCGGCGGTTGCCCTCGTTCACCACGGCGAGCACCTTCGCCCCGCGCGCCTTCACTTCCTTGATGTTCGACATCGTCTTGTCGAAGAGCTCATTCCAGCAAGCGAGCGACACCACGAGACGGCCGGGGTCGATGAGCGCGATGGTGCCGTGCTTGAGCTCGCCCGCGGCGTACGCCTCGGAATGGATGTAGGAGATCTCCTTGAGCTTCAGGG
>CAZKGZ010000106.1:0-5167 GCA_964552365.1 uncultured Oscillospiraceae bacterium
CGGGTCTCGTTTGAGTAGACTGCAGGCGGCTCCGAAAACGGGGCCGCCTGTGCTTTGGGGAATGTGGGATATAAGAGGGGAATCGAATGAATACGATCAGAAGCAGGTCCAGCCGCCGTCGCATTTGATCTCTTCGCCGTTGACATAGCGGGACTGGTCGCTTGCGAGGAAGAGGATGGTGTCCGCGAGATCTTCGGGCATGGCGAGCTCGCCGGAGAAGTCGAGCAGCTTGCTCGTGCGGGCGAAGCCGAATTCGTCCGCGGGCGGCATGACGAGCGGAATGTCGGTGACGACGCCTCCGGGCGAGACGGCGTTGCAGCGGATGCCCTCTTCCATGTACATGAACGCGGTGTTCTTCGTCACGGCAAGCACCGCGCCCTTGCTCGCGCAGTAGGCGGCGCCGGCGGTCTGATGCGTGGCGCCGACGGAGCAGATGTTGACGATCACGCCGCCCTCGCCCTGCGAGAGATACTGCCGGCACTCCTCGCGCAGGCCGTACAGGAGGCCGAACGTGTTGATGCGGAACGTTTTGGCGATCATCTCGTCGGAGGTGTCCGCAATGGCGGTGTTGTCGTCCATGACGCCCGCGCAGTTCACGGCAACGTCGAGCCGGCCGAAGGTATCGACGGCCTTCTTCACCATGCCGACGGCGCACGCCGCGTCGCCGACATCGCCGGCAAACCATGCGATCTCGCCCGGCAGATCTTTGCACTCTTCCGCAAGCTCTTTGAGACGCTCCTCGCGGCGGGCGACCGCGACGACCTTCGCGCCCTCGCGGCAGAAAAGCTCCGCCGTGGCGCGGCCGATACCGGCAGATGCGCCGGTGACGATGCAGACTTTATTTTCGAGTCTTCCCATGATGTCCTCCTCAGCAGAATACTTTGTCTGTAACGACCGCGGGAGAGTCGTTGCAGCCGACGGTCAGCTCCGCGCCGTCCGGCACATCCGCGCGGACGGTGGCAAAGCCGATGTTCTTGTCCACGGTGTAGCCGTAGATGGTCTGTGCGCAGCGGCCGACCTCCACGCCGTACCAGTACACGCGCTCCCAGATGGAAATATCCTCGGTGGACTCGCGGGAGAACTCGAGGCCGACCATGCGGTACTTCGGGTGCTCCTTGCGCTCGAGCGCGGCTGCCTTGCCGATAAATTCCTTGTCGGCGGCGACGGCCCAGCCGAGACCGCACTCGTAGGGGCTCAGATGCTTGAAGTCCTGCTTGAGGGCAAAGCCCTTCTCCATCGGTATGGAGCGGACATACACTTCGAGCGTCTGCAGCTCGCGCCCGCCGACGGATGCAACAGCTGCGGCAATGGCTTTATAAACTTCCGCGCTCTTATCGAGGGCGCAGTATACCTCGTAGCCGTTCTCGCCGGTGAAGCCGGAACGGTGGATGTACACGGGGATGTCCCCGATCTTCCGCTCGCACACGGAAAAGCGCTTCATCTCGTCGATGGGCGCATCGAGCAGCGCGTCCATCGCCTTGGGGCTCTCCGGCCCCTGCACGGCGTACATATCCCAGTCGTAGGTGATGAGCTTCGCCGTGACATCGGCATCGCCCTTATTCTGCTCGATCCACGGGATCAGGCGGGGGCCGTAGAGGTCGGAGACCCAGTAGACTCCGTCGCTCATGTGCATGACGATGACATCGTCGATGATCTCGCCGTTCTCGTCGAGCGAGGCGGTGTATTTCGTGCGCCCCACGGCGACCTTGGAGATCTGACTTACATAGATCTTTTCGAGCACTTCGAGTGCATCGGGGCCGGTGACCTCTACGAGGTCGTGCGTCCAGCGGTAAAAGCCCACGCCCTTGCGGATGGCCTCGGCATCGGCGCGCGCGACGGTATCTTCCTTAAACAGCATATCGGGGCACCTCCTTACAGCATCCGCAGGTCTTCCTTGCGGATGACCTTGATGTACATATATTCTTCGTCGCGGTCTTCGATGACGCACGACCACTCGGGGCTGACGAGCGTCTTGGCCGCGCCGTTCCACTGCGCCTCGTAGGCGTCGACAAGCTCATCGAGCGGTGCCATCTCATAGCGGGCGGTGAAATCTTCGCTCTTTACCTTGATCCACGTCTCGTCCTTCGTCCAGCGCACCATCTCATACGGCACCTGCTGCACATCGAGCATATAGCGGATGTAGCCGCCGAGGAGACGACCGTCGTTGCCGTCGATCTCATGCGGCACGCCGAGGAAGCTGCGCAGGCCTTCCTTCGCGAACGGATCGATGAACTGGTTCTTGCCGGCCGTGGCGAACACGATGCGGAACACGCGCAGGAATTCGTCCTCATCGGGCGCCATGTCGCGGATGGCCATCATCGGGAACTGCACGGACCATACCCAGCCCATCTGGGCGACCCAGTGGTACGCCTTCTCGAGCGAGGTCTCCTCGCCGAACGCCTGCGTGTACTGTCCGTTGCGCAGGCACTGGCCTTCGTTCACCATGCGCTCGCGCGGGGTGTCGTGGATGGGGTCGACCGGCTGCTGCATATGGTCGAGCCAGCCCTGCTTCGGCAGGCCGTAGACATCGCGGCGCTCCGCCACCACGCGGCAGTGCTTGTTGCCGCAGCCGCGCGCCTGGCACATGTTGAGTGTGACCTCATTCTCCGTGCCGTTGGACGAGGCAAGGTCAAAGTTTGCGGTGAACATGCTCGTCGTCATGTTGCAAAGCTCGCTTCCCACGATGTCCCACGGGCAGGTGTCGAGTTCTTTCTCCACGCGATTGCGCGTGAACTGCACCACGCGGCCGGCCATGTTTTCCCACTCATCGCCGGAATCACCGGTGATGCCGCCGAGCCAGCTCGACTTCTCGCACAGCTCCGGGATGTTGAACGCCTCATAGAGCGACGCGTTCACATACGCCTTCTGTTCCTCGGGCGTGCCGGCGACCGCCATGTTCATCATGTTGGCGATGTCGCAGATGGCCTCCGTCCGTTTCTCCCAGCTCGGCTCGAAAATGCGCATGACCTGAAACAGATTGGCGGTCATCGCCGCGATCTGCCGGTTCAGCTGCCGGTAGGCTTCTTCCTCCGTGATGAGCTTGCCCCATGCGGTCGGAAAGCATTTCGTCCGATCCAGTTTTTCCTTCAGCATCTTGTTCCTCCTTCTTTTTCGGCGGCGGTGCAGACGCCGTCCGCAGCGCTGCCGTATGTCTCTTTCATGGATCGCGAAATACCGCATCGGTCTGCGGTATCCGCACTGCCTTTATTATAAGGAGGAGCCGACGATGCGGGTATTCTACAAAACGCGCGGTTTTTGACGGCTCGAACCGTACAATTTGTATTCGAACACATCGCACAAGAGAGAAGCCTCTCTTTTGTGGAAAACGCTTATTTTCCGCAAAACGCCGCCGAACCGTACAAAATGTACGGCCGACGGCGTTGACAGGATTTTTCGGGCGGAATATAATCGCAGACGGAAAGAAACAAACGATATCAAGGGGGTATCGCCGTGAAGCTCTGCGCGGACATTCTGTATTGGAAGCTGAAGGAAGAGTTCAAGTCCGTCGAAATCAACGGGTCGGGGAGCAGCGAGCTCCTGCTGTGCCGACCGGAATTTTATCTCGACCGGACGCAGGTGTTCGAGAAGAACCGCGTGTATGTGTGCTCGGCCGACCACCTGCCCGCGCAGCCGCGGCTGAACGAAAATGTGTGCCTTGTCTGTCTCGGGAAGCACTGGAACCTGACGGCGTATTACGGACGCTGCAGCGTGATCTCTGTGGAGGCGGACACGGACATTTTCCGCGTATTCAATTTTGTCCAGCGCATTTTCGACCGCTACGAGGCGTGGGAGGAGCAGCTCCGGCACATTCTCCGCCACGAAGCGCGGCTGCCGCGCATGATCGAGGCGAGCCGCGACATTTTCTCCAACCCCATGCAGCTCATCGGCTCGGACTTCCGCTACCTCGCCGTGACGGACGAGGAGTATTTTGAAAAAACGCTCAACACGCGTCTCGACACGAGCATGTTCGATGCGGAGAAAATGGCTACCTTTCTCTCGCTGCACGACCTTTCCACGCATGTGAAAGGGCCGCTGCGCATCGATCTTCTCGGCGTAAAAACGCTCTCGGTCAACATTTTCGACCGCGAGGAGTATCTCGGCTGCCTCACGGTGTTCGAGGCGTACCGCCCGTTCCGCGAATCCGACTCGGTGCTCGCGGTGTTCCTCGCCGGTCTCCTGCAGCAGGCCATCCAGCAGAACCCGATGCTCGCGAGCACCCGCTCGGCTGTCCGCCGCGCACTGCGCAGTGTGATCGCATCGCAGCCGGTAGACTTTGAGCTGCGTCAGGCGCTCAGCCGTGAGAACGGCAGGAGCGACTGGGTCTGCGTGCGTCTGCAGCCGAAGCGCGACACGGAGCCGCTCCCGGGCGCGTACCTCGCCGCCGCAATGGAGGACCGTCACCCCGGCGCGATGGCGTTCGAGTTTGAAGGCTCGGTCGCGGCGTTCCTGCCCGCCGAGCAGGCAGCGCGCGAGACGACAAAGCAGCTTCTGCCGATTTTGGACCGGCTGCGCGTCGTGTGCGGCGTGTCGAGCCCGTTTTCCAATCTGTACGAGGCCAACCACGCATGGTTTCAGGCGAGCGCGGCGCTGCAGAACGGCGCGGCGCTCGACAGCAGCGCGAAGGTGTATTATTTTCAGGACTACCTTCTTCCGCAGCTTCTCACCGGTGCGCTGGCCGGCCGGCCCTCGTGGGTGTACTACCCGGAGGGCCTCAAGCGGCTCAAGGAGCACGACGAAAACTCGCAGGTGTCCTATCTCGACACCCTGCGGGTGTATCTCGACAACAACCTCTCCGTAACAAAGACCGCCGCCGCCCTCTACCTGCACCGCTCCACTCTCCTCGACCGCCTCGCCCACATCACCAAACTCCTCGAAGGCGAACTCAAAAACCCCGACTTCTGCCTGACCCTGGGCATTCTCCTCCGCGCCGAACTCACCCAAAACCGCCCCGAACACCCGCCCCGGCCCGAAGCCGAAAAATAAGCCGAATCCTATCCCCCACCGGGCACGCAGTGCGGCAAAAACGAAAGAGCACCCCGTTCGTGAGACATTGTTCTTCTCACAAACGGGGTGCTTTAGGCGACACCGCAACAATATCGTCTGCGACGCTTTGCGATTCGTTGCTTTCCTTTTTGATTTATGCTATTATATATTGTTATGCGGCAGG
>CAZKGZ010000107.1:0-5108 GCA_964552365.1 uncultured Oscillospiraceae bacterium
TGTTAGGCACGCCGCCAGCGTTCGTCCTGAGCCAGGATCAAACTCTCAATAAAATCATATCTCAAAGCCTTTCGGCTATGAAATCAAATTATTGATCGCTATTATCTAGCTCTCAAAGAAATTTAATGTGAAAATCTTTTCAGATTCCACAAAGAACCCTTTCTGGTGCTTATTCAAACATAAGCTATCTTACTTTGTTCAATTTACAAGGTACACAACTTTTTGCTTGGCTTCTCAAGGCTTTTTGGACGATCCGTTCGGGATTTCCGCTTGCCCTCATCGGCGACAGCTTCGTTAATATACCACCCCTTAAAGGATTTGTCAACACTTTTTTCAAAAAAATTTTTATTTTTTTCCCGGTAAGTTTGCAGCGCAAAATATTGTGTTTTTCCCTGTTGCCTTGCCGCTAAATATGCGGTACTATAGAATTGCGATTTGTCCCCGCCGTCCGGGACTTCAAAAAATTTTTCTTTTCTTTCGAAAAAATTTTTTCCGCGGATCGGTTTTTCGTGCGGCTTCGGCGGCGTCTCCCAACGTGATGCGTCCGGCGGCTCCGGCTGCAGCCGCGCCTCTTCCGGGGCCGAACGGCGTGCGGCGATGCCTTGGCGGGGCCGGATCCGGAAAATATGCGGTTTTACATTTCTTCTTCCGCTGCGTTCCGACCGCAAGTTCTTTATTATATATATTGTAGGCGGAGCGCATCGCTTTACATTTCCGGGCATTTTACGGTGATTTTACATTTTTGCGGTGACGGGGTTTACAATCGGGGATTATAGTATTCTTGAAAATTCGGGGAGGACTCTTATTATGATATACTGTGTGGAAGACGATTCGAGCATCCGCGATCTGGTGCTTTACACGCTGCGCGCCTCGGGATTTGAGGCGCAGGGCTTCGGCGACAGCAAGGGCTTCTGGGAGGCAATGTGCACCCGCACGCCCGAGCTTGTGCTGCTCGACATCATGCTGCCCGGTGAGGACGGCATCGAGATCCTCAAAAAGCTGCGCATCTCGCCGCTCACCTCCAACATTCCCGTGATCCTCGCGACGGCGCGCGGCAGCGAGTACGACAAGGTCATCGGGCTGGACAGCGGCGCGGATGATTACCTTGCAAAGCCCTTCGGCATGATGGAAATGGTCTCGCGCATCCGTGCGGTGCTGCGCCGCACCTCGCCGCGGCCGACCAAGATCCTCACCTGCGGTGCTCTCACGCTCGACGAGAGCCGCCACACCGTGACGGTCGGCGACCGGGCCGTGACGCTCACGCTCAAGGAATTCGAGCTTTTGAAGCTCTTTATGGAAAATCCGGGTCAGGTCTTCACCCGCGAGGCGCTGCTCTCGCGCGTGTGGGGCGTGGATTTCACCGGAGAAACGCGCACGGTCGATGTACATGTCGGCACACTGCGCACAAAGCTGGCCGAATGCGGCTCGCTCATCGAAACGGTGCGCGGCGTCGGCTATAAAATGGAGGAAGCATAATGAGCCGAAAGATCTTTACCGCCATATGGAGCGCGGCGCTCGTCGTATTCATCGCGTCGCTCCTCTTCATCATGGGCGTTTCCTACAACTACTTCTCCGGCGTGCAGATGAAGCAGCTGCACGAGGAGACCGCTCTCGCCGCGCAGGGCGTCGCGCTCTCGGGCGAGGAATACCTTGAGAGCCTCGACGATCCCGACTGCCGCATCACATGGATCGCGGCGGACGGCACCGTGCTCTACGACAACCAGGCCGACGCCTCCAAGATGGAGAACCACCTCGAGCGCGAAGAGGTCGCCGAAGCACTGGAGACCGGTACCGGCGAAGCGCGCCGCTATTCCCCGACGCTCGCCGACCGTCAGCTCTACGCCGCGGAGCGTCTGCCGGACGGCACCGTGCTGCGACTCTCGGTCGTGCAGCTCGCGCTCTGGTCGCTCGTGCTCGCCTTTGCGCAGCCCATCTGCCTTGTGGCGCTCATTGCGCTTGCCCTTTCCTTCCTGCTCGCCTCCCGTCTTACGAAGAAGATCGTCGGCCCCATCAATGCCATCGATCCGGACAACCCGAAGCAGTATTACGAGAAGGACGAGTACCGCGAGGTCGAGCCGCTGCTCCGGCGCATTGCCGCGCAGCAGGCTCAGCTCCACCGCGACAAAGCGGAGATCGAGCGCGCCTCGCTCATCCGTCAGGAGTTCACCGCCAACGTCTCCCACGAGCTCAAGACCCCGCTCCACGCCATTTCCGGCTACGCCGAGCTTCTCGAGAACGGCATCGCCAAGCCCGAGGATGTCAAGCCCTTCGCCGGCAAGATCCGCCGCGAATCGGCCCGCATGACGAAGCTCGTCGAGGACATCATCGACCTCACGAAGCTCGATAACGGCGGCACGGACTACATTTTCGAGGACTGCGACCTCTACCGCATCGCCGAGAACGCCGTCGAGAGCCTCGAGAGCCAGGCGTCCGGCGCGGATGTCACGGTATCGCTCAAGGGCGCGAATGCCCCCATGCGCGGCGTGCCGCAGCTCCTGCACAGCATCGTCTACAATCTCTGCGACAACGCGATCAAATATAACCGCGCCGGCGGCACCGTGGATGTGTCCGTCGAGCCCGGCGAGAGCGCCGTGACGCTCACGGTGCGCGACACCGGCTGCGGCATCCCGAAGGAAAGCCTCGGCCGCATCTTCGAGCGCTTCTACCGCGTGGACAAGAGCCGCTCCAAAGCCGTCGGCGGCACCGGCCTCGGCCTCTCCATCGTAAAGCACGCCGCCCTCATCTCCCACGCCTCCGTCGCCGTGGACAGCGAGCCCGACAAGGGTTCCACGTTCACCGTGACCTTCCCCCTCGACGGCGAAAAAGCCTGATCCGCCCCTTCACCCCCGAACGCCCCACGGCCCTTCGGGGGTTTTCTCTGCCCGAAAGCGGCACGGCAGGACTTTTTCCGGATGCGGGGGTTGCAAAAGAGGATCGAATGTTGTAAAATCTAAAATGTGATTTTGGATTTTACAGAAAAGGAGGGCTTCGAATGTATTATGAACGCACTATCGCACCGGTGATTGAAAAAATCAACGATACCTTCCCCGTTCTGATCGTAACAGGCCCGCGGCAGGTCGGGAAAACGACGCTTCTCACGCACCTGGCCGGGAGCGATCGAACAGTCGTTTCGCTGGATAACCCGACCATCCGCGCTTTTGCGAAACGCGACCCGGAGCTTTTTTTGCAGAGATATGCGCCGCCCGTGCTCATTGATGAAGTACAATATGCGCCGGAGCTTTTCGATTATATCAAAGTCTATGTTGACCGCGAGAAGCGATGCGGGGATTTCTGGCTCACAGGCTCACAGACATTCCGCATGATGCAGCGCGTCACGGAGTCGCTTGCCGGCCGCGCGGGGATCGTCCGCATGCTCGGGCTTTCCAACAGCGAGATCTGCGGCAACCATTTCCCCGCATTTACCGCCGATGTCCCGGCATGGATGAGCCGCATGAAAGCTGCGCCCCGCATGAGCATCACCGAGGTTTACGAGCGAATCTTCAAGGGTTCAATGCCCCGGCTCTATGAAAACGAATCGGTAGACCGCGAGCAGTACTATGAGTCTTATATAGAGACCTATATCAGCCGCGACATCAAGGATCTGTCCCAAGTGGGAGACGAAACGGCTTTTCTGAACTTTATGGCTGTCGCGGCCGCGCGCACGGCGACCAATGTGAACTATGAAACGCTCGCCTCGGAGGTCGGCATTTCCGCACCTACGGCGAAGCACTGGCTTTCTCTCCTGGTGTCCGCCGGTCTTGTCGCTCTCATTCAGCCGTATTCAAACAACGCTCTCAAGCGCGTTATCAAAACGCCGCGGATGTACTTTCTCGACACCGGTCTTTGCGCCCACCTTACGCGATGGACAAGCGCGGAGACGCTGGAGCGCGGTGCGATGGACGGTGCGTTTTTCGAGACATGGGTCGTCTCCGAGATCTACAAAAGTTATCTGAATGCCGGTATCTCCCGACCGCCGCTCTATTTCTACCGCGACAGCAGCAAAAAGGAGATCGACCTTATCATTTATCAAGACGGCGTCGTTTCCCCGATCGAAATAAAAAAAGGCGCTGCGCCCAAGGACGCCACGAAAAATTTCTGCGCGCTGGATCCCATTGAACAGGCGCCGGACCCCGACAGTCTGTCCTCCGGAGCCGCCCATCTGAAAACGCAGATCGGTACCGGTGCCGTTGTATGCATGCCGCCGGACATTCTCCCGATCGATAAAAAGAACTGGTATGTACCGGCCTGGATCATTTGACGGCTTGTGATTTGCCCGACGCTACTATATAATTATAATAATAAAACATAAATCATCAGAGGAGAAAAAGAATGCTCGATTTTAATGAGAAAAAAGGGTTCATATGCGATATGGACGGCGTGATCTATCACGGCAACAGGATCCTTCCGGGGGTACCGGAGTTTATTGACTGGCTGCAGCGCACCGGCAAGGAATATCTGTTCCTGACGAACAACAGCGGCTGCACCCCGCTCGAGCTCAAGCAGAAGCTCGCGCGCATGGGGCTCGATGTGCCCGAGCAGCGCTTCTACACGAGCGCGCTCGCCACGGCGGCGTTCCTGCGCGACCAGGCACCCGGATGCTCGGCGTATGTCATCGGCGAGGCGGGGCTTCTCAATGCCCTCTACGATGCCGGCATCACGATGAACGATGTGAACCCCGACTACGTGGTCGTGGGCGAGGGCCGCAATTATTCCCTCGATTCGCTCACACGCGCCACGAATCTCGTGCTCGGCGGAGCGAAGCTCATCGGCGCGAACTCCGACATCTCCGGCCCCATCGAAAACGGCATCGCGCCCGCCTGCCGCGCGCTCATCGCGCCCATCGAGCTCGCCACCGGACGGCAGGCCTATTTCTGCGGCAAGCCGAACCCGCTCATGATGCGCACGGGTCTGCGCCGCCTCGGCTGCCACAGCGACGAGGCCGTCATGGTCGGCGACCGCATGGACACCGACGTCATCTCCGGCATGGAATGCGGCATGAGCACCGTCCTCGTCCTCTCCGGCATCTCCAACGAAAACACCCTGAAAGAATACGCCTACCGCCCCACCGCCGTCCTCCCCGGCGTGGGAGATATCGTAAAGGCTGCCGA
>CAZKGZ010000108.1:0-5108 GCA_964552365.1 uncultured Oscillospiraceae bacterium
TCAATAAAGAAATTCCTCCGGAAAGAGCCCAAAGCCCTCCCCGGAGGATCTTTTTCGCCCACCCCATTACGAAAAACTGCATACAGCTGCAATTTCTCGTAAAAGCCATAGCCCAACGAAAAAAATCTGCGGCATGCCGCAAAAATTTTTCAAATAAAGCTTGCAGCTCGCCGAGAGCGTGCGGTATAATGTCCGTAGAAAAAGTGCGGCATGCCGCAAAAATTTTTCGGAGGATTGGAAATGCAATATCCGAGAGCCCAATATCTGGAGAAGCTGATCCGGAAAAAGGACAACGGCCGCGTCAAGGTCATCACCGGCCTGCGGCGGAGCGGGAAGTCCTATCTGCTTTTTACGCTTTACCGCCGGTACCTCTTGAACACCGGCATCGGCGAGGATCAGATCGTCGGCCTTGCGCTCGATGAGATCGACAATGCCCGATACCGCGATCCGTTCGAACTTAATGCGTTCGTTAAGGAGAAGACCGCGAACCGACAGAAGCGCTATTACGTTTTTCTCGACGAGATCCAGTTCGTTTCGGAGATCCGAAATCCGTATACGGCGGATCCGAAGGAAAAGCTGAACTTCGTCGATGTCCTGCTGGGCTTGATGAAACTCCCAAATGTGGATGTATATGTGACCGGCAGCAACTCGAAGATGCTCTCGTCCGATATCCTGACACAGTTTCGCGATCGGGGAGACGAGATCCGCGTTGAGCCGCTCTCGTTTGCGGAAGTGTACGAGAACTATCCGGGGGAGAAGCGCGGCGCCTGGCGCGACTACTACACCTACGGAGGAATGCCGACGGTATGGCAGCTGGATTCGCATGAGGAGCGGAGCCGGTATCTGCGCGATCTCTTTGAAAGCACCTACCTGCGGGATGTGCTCGAACGGCATGCGGTGAAAAACGATACGGAGATCCTTGAGATTTTGCTGAATGTGCTGGCCTCGGACATCGGCTCCCTGACCAATCCGAGCAAGCTCTCGAATACCTTCGAAAGCGAACGCCGCATCCGCATTTCCCCCAACACCATCGATACATACATCGGCTACTTTACGGAGGCATATCTCCTCCGCAAGGCGGAGCGGTACGATGTGAAAGGGCGCAAGTACATCAAAACCCCGGCCAAGTATTATTTTTCCGATCCCGGGCTGAGAAATGCGCGGCTGTCCTTCCGTCAAATCGAAGAAACGCATCTCATGGAAAATGTCCTCTATAACGACCTCATCCGCCGCGGCTTTGATGTAGATGTCGGCGTTGTCGAGCAGAACACAAGAACGGAGACCGGGCAGAAAGTCCGGCGACAGCTGGAGGTGGATTTCGTAGTGAATCGGGGCGATGAGCGGTTCTATATCCAGTCGGCTCTGTCCGTGGATGACCCGCAGAAAAAGGAACGGGAGATCGCTTCGCTCATTCGCATCCCGGATTCCTTCAAGAAGATCGTGGTCGTGAAAGACTATATCCGCCCGCACCGCGACGAAAACGGCATACAGTATGTCGGTATCGAGGACTTCCTCCTCGATGAGAGCCTCCTGTTCCAATGAGACCTGCCTGTTTACGAAAAAAATCTGCGGCATGCCGCAAAAATTTTTCGAAGAAGGGAATTAAAAACGGCAGCACCCCGGATTTATGCTTTCGGGATGCTGCCGTATTGGCTTTTTATTTTAATCTTGCTGCAAAGGCGGGGAAGTATTTTTCGGCGAATTCCGGGGTTTTGGTGCGGAAGGACTTGCCGTTGAGGTACTCGAGGCAGCCGGAGGGCGTCGTGAAGGCGAACTTCAGCTTCCAGGAGCAGAGCGCCTGCCCCTTTTCGCCGTAGGCGCGGTTGTCGCGCTCATTGCCGTACTTGCCGTCGCCGAGGAGCGGGCAGCCGGCGTGGCGGAACTGCGCGCGGATCTGATGCGTGCGTCCCGTGATGAGGCGGCACTCCACGAGCGTGAGCCGCCCCGCCGTCTCCACGGTCTTGTACTCCGTCACGGCGGTCTTCGCGCCCACGCGCGGCGTGTCGTAGACATACACCTGATTGTTCTTCGCGTCCTTGAAAAGGTAGCCCTCGAGCCGTCCCGCGGCGGGCTTCGGCGCGCCGAGCACCGCGGCGAGGTATGTTTTTTCGATCTCGCGGTTCTTGACCTTCTCGTCCATGATGCGCAGCGCCTCGGCGGTTTTCGCCGCGATCACGATGCCGCCGGTGTTGCGGTCGATGCGGTTGCAAAGCGCGGGCGCGAAGCTGTTCTCCCGCGCGGGATCCCACTCGCCCTTGGCGCGCACATACGCCTGAATGTTCGCGATGAGCGTGTTCCGGCTCCATTCGCCGGCACTGTGGCAGAGAACGCCGGGCTTCTTGTCCACGAGCAGGATGTTCTCGTCCTCGTACACGATGTCGAGCCGCGGCGCGGTGATCTTGCGCCAGGCGTCCTCCTCGCGCTGTGCCGTGAAGAACTCGTCCGGCAGGTACACGCGCACGGTGTCGCCCTCCGCGAGCCGCGCCTCGCCCTTTGCGGGCTTTCCGTTGATCTTTATGTCTTTTTTGCGCAGCGTCTTCTGCAGCAGCGACTCGGGAATGAGCGGCGCCGCCTTGCTCACAAATCGGTCCAGACGCTGCCCGGCGTCATTGCGCCCGACGGTAAATTCTTTCATTGCCCCTCCGACGGCGTGAGCTTCTTATCCATATCGCGCAGCGCACGGCGCAGGAAGAACGTGGTCGCCGCCATGGACACCGCCTCCGCGATGGGGAAGCACCACCACACCATGCCGACCTTGCCGGTGAGCGAGAGCAGATACGCCGCCGGAATGAGCGCGACGACCTGACGCAGCACCGAGGTGAAGAACGAATACATGCTCTTGTCGAGCGCCTGGCACACCGAGCCGCCCACGATGCAGAACGCGGCGATGGGGAAGTGCACGGCGATCTTGCGCAGCGCCGGAATGCCGATCTCGAGCATCGTCTCCGAGGGCGAGAACGCTTGCAGCAGCACGCCGGGGATCGTCTCGAAGAGCAGGAACCCGATGAGCAGTATCGCGAGCGCATACAGCACGCCGTAGCGCAGCGTGCGGTAAATGCGGTCTTTTTTCTTCGCGCCGTAGTTGTAGCCGATGATGGGCACGATGCCGTTGTTGAGGCCGAACACCGGCATGAAGAAGAAGCTCTGCAGCTTGAAGTACGCGCCGTACACCGCGACCGCCGTCGAGGTGAATCCGATGAGGATGATGTTCATGAGGTAGTTCGTCACCGAGCCGATGGCGACCATGAGGATGGACGGGAAGCCGATGCGGTAAATGTCGAGGATGAGGCGGCCGTCCGGGCGGATGTCCGCGAGCGAGATGCGCACTTCCTTATTATACTTGCGGTGGAAGATGCCGCCCGCGAGCGCGCCGAGCGCCTGCCCGATGACCGTGGCGATGGCCGCGCCGGCCGTACCCATGGCGGGGAGACCGCACCAGCCGTAAATGAAGAACGGGTCGAGAATGATGTTCGCCACCGCGCCGATCATCTGCGACCACATGGAGAGCTTTGCCTGACCCGCCGCCTGCAGCAGCCGCTCATAATTGATCTCGAGATACACAAAGAGCGAGCCGATGGCCACGATGCGCAGGTACGAGTCGCCGTAGTACTGAATGGACTCGATGCTCGTCTGCGAGTGGATGAATGTGTCGGCGAAGAACGCGCCGAAGATCACCATGAGCACCCAGCAGCACACGCTCAGGAAAATGCCGTTCCCGGCCACGCGGCTTGCGAGCTTCGGGTTGCGGCTGCCGAGAGCGCGGGAGAGGAGCGTCGCCGTGCCGACGCCCGTGCCGGTGGCGAGACCGATGAGAATATTCTGCGCCGGGAACGCGAGGGAGAGCGCCGAGAGGCAGTCCTCCGAAACGCGCGCGACATATACGCTGTCCACAATGTTGTAAAGAGCCTGCACCAGCATCGAGAGCATCATGGGCACGCCCATGGAGAGGAGCAGCTTCCCCTCCGGCATCTCGCCCATGCGCCGCGACTGCAGCTGTTCATTCGTTTCGTCCATCATTTTTTTCCTTTCATTTCAGATAAATCACAAACACTTATTTTAACATAGCATAAGATAATGCGCAACCGATCGGGCGAAAATAATGCTGTACGAAAAATTTGCATCGGCTCGGACAGACATTGTATAATACGAATATGCCGCCCGCAGGGGCAAAAAACGGCAATTTTTTCCGTGAATTTTCTGTTGACAATGCGCGGCGGGTCATATATAATAATAAGGCTTGTGAGATGCTGACAGAGGATTGAAAACCATATGAATCTCCGTGAACTTCTTTTGGATCCCGGCTCTCGGGTACCGTTTCGGTGTGAGCTTTCCACTGACCGGCTGGATTTTCCCGCCGTGCTCGCCTACACCGCCGCACCCGTCGGAGAAGGGACCATCGTCAATAACGCCGGCGCGCTTACGCTCTGCGGAACGCTGAGCGCCGCCATGCACTGCATGTGCGACCGCTGCGCCTCCGAATTTGACCGGGAAGTGAGCATTCCGCTCGAAGTTCCGCTTGCCACCGAGCTGCAGGATGAGGAAAATCCCGATTATTTCCTGCTGGACGGCGATGAGCTGGATCTCGAGGAGCTGCTCGAAACGGTGTTCATCCTGAATATGGACACACAGATCCTGTGCCGGGAAGACTGCAAGGGACTTTGCGCCCGCTGCGGAAAAAATCTCAACGAGGGTCCCTGCAGCTGCAGGAAAGAATCGGATCCAAGACTGGCTGTTTTGGAACAGCTGTTGGACGATAAAGCATGATTATGAGCTGTTCGAAGCAGCCAAAGTACGAGGAGGTGTCACCATGGCAGTCCCCAAGAGTAAAGTCAGCCGTACCAGACGCGACAAGAGACGCGGCAGCAACTGGAAGCTCACCGCTCCCACGCTGGTCAAGTGCCCCCAGTGCGGCGCTTTCAAGCTCCCCCACCGGGCCTGCAAGAACTGCGGCTCTTATGACGGTCGTCAGGTTCTGAAGGTGGACGAGGACAAGTAACCGAGCTTAAGAAGAGGAGGCTTAGCCCCCTCTTCTTTTGCTATGATTGACCCGCATTTTCCCATCGTTTTCCCAAAGAGGAGAGAACTATGTACAACACGATCTCCTCCGT
>CAZKGZ010000109.1:0-5092 GCA_964552365.1 uncultured Oscillospiraceae bacterium
TCTTGCCCTTGCCGTCGAAGCCGTGGGGCTGACCGGGCAGAATGTGCAGCTCGGCGTGCTCGTAGATCTTTGCCGCTTTTTCGGCGCAGGACATGTTGATGATCTTGTCGGCGTCGCCGTGCAGGATCAGGACATTTTTGCGGTACCCCGCCAGATGGTCGTACACATTCCATCCGAGCAGCGGCTCATAGTAGGCGCGGCCGAGTGTCGTCCGTCCCCACTTTACCGTGTCGGGGATCTCGGAGACGGCACGGAATCTTTCGTTCGCATCCGTGACCAGCGTGAAGGCGGGATAGTAGAGCACCATGGCGCGGTAGTCGCTCTCGTGCTCGTTGGCCGTGATGGCGCTCACGAGGCCTCCCTGGCTCTCGCCGAAGAGGAAGAGCTCCTCGGGGTCGGTGGTATCCAGCTTTTTAACGGCTTCGGTCACGGCTTCCAGATCGCTTTTCTCCGAGAAGATGGACATTTCCGTCATTTTGCCGCCGCTGATGCTGCGCGTGTTGCCGCCGTAGAAATCGAATACACAGCAGGCATAGCCGCTGCGCGCGAGCGTCACACCGGCGAGGATCTTGCTGAGGGTATAGCGGCTGCCGAGGCCGTGGCAGAGAATGACCGTCGGGAGTTTTCCCTGCTTCCCTTTCGGCAGCAGCAGCTCGCCGCGGACGGTCCTCTCCCCGTTCGGGCAGGAAAAGGGGCGCGTTTCCACGGCATAGCCGGGCTCGGAGAGCGTCAGCGGATGCCCCATAAAGCGTTTATAATTCCAGACGGACAGTGCCGTCAGCGCTCCGGCTCCGGCAAGACCTGCGAGACCTGCAAGAGTTTTGTTCATTATTTTTCCTCCCAAAGCACCGCACCGTTCGTGCGGATGATGTCGGCATAGACGCGCGCGGAATCCTTCGGCGTGCGCTTGAGCGTGCGGAAGTCCACATGGATGAGGCCGTAGCGGGCGGCATAGCCCTCGCACCACTCGAAGTTGTCCATGATCGACCAGTACTGGTAGCCGAGCAGCGGTATGCCCTCATCGACGGCGCGCGTCAGGGAAGCCGTGAAGTCCCGCACGAAGCGGCAGCGCTGTGCATCGTGCACGCCGCCGTCTGCGCTCACGGTGTCCGGGCAGGCGATGCCGTTTTCCGTGACCATCACGGGCAGGTGATAGCGATCGTAGTAGTGGCGGATCGTCCAGTACAGGCAGCGGCTGTCGACCGTCCAGCCGAGCATGGTCGTTTCCTTTTCGGGATCGTTCTTTTTGCTCTTTTTGAACATATTGTTCGAGGGGCGGTAGACATTGACGCCGACGAAGTCGATGGGCGTCGATATGACGGCGAGGTCGGCTTTGCTCAGGGCGCCGCGCAGCATTCCGGTCGCTCGTCCCAGGGCGATGGGATCCATATAGAGGCTGTTGCTGCCCTCGCCGACGGTAGTTTCAAAAGATTTCTTTGCGGCAGCGCGGATCGAGGCTTCGTCCTCGCCGTCCGGAATATAGGTCGAGGCGGCCATGGCGAGGCCGATGACCGGCGGCTGCTTTGCCGTATCGCGGATGGTGCGCACGGCGCTCCCGTGGGCAAGCAGGACATTGCGAAGGATCTTCTTATAGGTGAACGGATGGTGTTCGAAGGGGGCAAACGAGCCCATGACATAGCCCATCATGGCGAATACCTGCGGCTCGTTGATGGTCATCCAGTACCGGACGCGGTCCGAGAGCGCCCCGACCACCACGCGCACATACTCGCAGAACCGGGCGGTGATATCCTCATTGCGCCAGCCGCCTTTTTCGTGCGCCCACATCGGGAGATCCCAGTGGTAGAGCGTCACCATCGGCTCGATGCCCGCCGCGCGCAGCTCGTCCACGAGGTCGGAATAAAACCGGAGACCCTTTTCGTTCACGACGCCGGGCGAGGGCATCACGCGGCTCCAGCTGACCGAGAAGCGGTAGCTTTTGAGCCCCAGGTCTTTCATGAGCGCCGCATCCTCGCGGAAGCGGTGATAGTGGTCGCAGGCCGTATGGCAGTTCTCGCCGTTCTTGATCTTCTTCTCCGGGGCCATGTCCCAGATGCTCGGCGAGCGGCCGTCCGCCGCCCATGCGCCCTCGACCTGGGCCGCCGCGGCGGCCGCGCCCCAGAGGAAATTCTCGGGAAATGTCATGTTCGGCTCCTTTCGGTCACTTTGTTTTCTTCTGCCGCTTTGCCTGTTTGCGGGCGAGCTTTTCCAGATATTTGCGGTTTTCCTCGTCGAAATCCAGGCCTTTTTCGGCGCAGTGTTTTTTCAATGTCTCGATGCGGCTCTCTTCCAGTTCCTTTGCCGCCGCTTCCATGTCGAGGCGGTCCTGCTCCTCGGGGGAAACATAGACCTCGCCGCGCGCTTCGGCCGCTTTGACCGCCCGCTCGCGCAGGACTTCGTGGACATGCGGGAGCTGCTTTTCCGCATCGAAGAAGCAGGTCACGACCAGCATGATGACGGCGAACACGCCATACGCGCCGTAGTAGGCGAACAATATCCAGTTGTTCACGGCGGCGTTCTGTTCGACCGCACCGGCCACATAGCCGTTGAGCGTGAGGCCGGTCTCGTAGAGCGCGTTCACCGGCGTGAGGACCGCGGTATATACGGTCGTGACGATGCCCATGGCGAGCGTTCCCTCCGGCCGGTAGCCGTGCTCATATTCCGCAATGTCGCAGGCCTGCTGCATGAAAACGGTATTCATGTTCGTCACGGCGAATATGCCGCACGAGAACACGAGGCCGCCCGCCACGGCCACGGCGAAGCTGTAGGGATCGGCGAGCGCGATGGCGATACCGGCGAGTGTGATGACGGACGAGATGCGCACGATCTTCCGCGCGCCGTGCTTGCGGGCGAGGATGGGTACGACAACGGCGCCGATGGCCATCGGCTGCATGGCGACCATGAGATAGATCATCTGCAGGCCGTTTTGGTCGTTGCCGCCGAGGATGTAGGTGATCATGTTGACGCGGGAGTTGCCGCCCTGCAGGTTGCCGTAAAAGAGGACGCCGATACCGACGAGCACAGCCAGACGGTAATACTTGTTGGAAAAGAGGTTTTTGAACTGCTGCCCGAGCGGCACATGCACGGTCGCGTCGCCCTCGCTCGCGGCGAGCACGCGCTGGTTGTCCTCCGTGATGCGCTCGCGCGTCCAGAAGTATTCAAAGAGTGAGAACACCAGTGCCGTGGCCGCGAAGATGCCGATGGTCACGATCCAGGAGCGGCCGGTGAGGTCCTTCTGCAGGACGGCGGGATAGAGCATTCCCACGACGCCGAGCGAGACGATCACGCCCGCGATCATGTTCGTCACGGCATTGCGGAGCGTGGTGACATTGTTGCGCTCGAGGACATTGCGGCTCGTGACCGACACGACATTTTCCCTCAGGTTCCAGAGAGGCAGCCCGATGCAGGTGTAGAGAATGTTGAACACATAAAGCCATGCGAGGTATGCGCCGGTCCCGGGCCGGAACGGCGAATAGAACATGCAGAAGCCGCCGATCGCCATGACCCATGTGCCGATGAGGACATACGGGCGGAAGCGCCCGGCGCGGCAGACGGTTTTTTCCGTCAGATGGTTGATGTAAAAGCCGATGGCGATGCCGAGGAGCGATGTCACGACCGTCATGGTCAGATAGGTGTAGGCATTGCCGAACACTTCGTTGATGCGGATGATGTCCATGTAGTACAGCTCGCGCAGGCTCAGCACGACGCAGTAAAACGTATAGACGAGTCCCGGCCCCATGATATGGCCCCAGAACCGTTCCTTTCCGGTGATGCGGTTCGTTTTCACTTTTGTCTGCATGACATTCCTGTCAAAGATGCTGCCTTTCAGATATTCCATTTTTTCTTCTCTCCGTTTCCGCCGACTCGGGGGACATTTTTTCGGCTTTGCGGAAAAATTATACTTGTTTCCGCGGCGGATGTCATTTACAATAGCTGTCAGATGATTCGCATTTTCGGACATGATGGGAGAGGATCGTATGGACCGTCGATTTGAAAACGCGCTGCCGATGAGCCGTCTGGAGCAGCAGCTCAAGGCCGTATGGATGCAGCGGCCGGATGTGCAGGGGCGCGTTCTGTCTTCGGACGAGATGTCGGCGTATATTGCGTGGATGGCGCGGCAATACGGAGCGCAGGCGGCGGTCACGGCCGAGGATCTTCCGATCCGGGCGACCAGCGCGAAGCTCACCGCCGTTGCGGAAAATCTCCTGTCCGATCCGCAGAACTGTGCCGATGTGCCGGGGCTTTCCGCGAGCTACGGGGCGCAGAGCGAGGATCTGTTCTTTTCCGCAGAACAGGACATTGCCGTTTCGCGGCAGCTGCGGTATATGCCCTCGCATTGGCACAGCAGCGATTATTTTGAGATCTACTACACGGTGCGCGGCGAGTGTCCCATCTGCTTTCGCGACGAGACGATCAAAGCGGTGCCGGGGACGGTCGTCATCGCGGCGCCCGGCGTCGTGCATGCCTCGCGGTGCGAAACGGACGAGAGCGTTCTCTTCTATTATCTCGTACGCACGAGCACTTTTCAAGAGGTATTCTGGAACCGGCTCCCGTCCGACAGCCTGATGGCCGACTTTTTCCGCCGCGCGCTGAACGGCGGCAGCCCGACGGCGTATCTGCACTTTGAGACCGGGGACGATGCGGACATTGCCCGCCTGCTCGGGCGCGTCTACGAGGAGCACGAGCGGCACGATACCTACAAGCGGCAGATGCTCAATGTGCTCATGAGCGAATTTTTTGTTCTGCTGCTGCGCCGCTGCGAGTCCGGCGTCCGTCTTCCGCGCACGAGGGACTTCTACTGGACGCACCGCTATTCCGCCATTCTCAGCTGCATCCAGAGCAACTATGCCTCGCTGACGCTCGACGATCTCTCCGAGCGGTTCCACTACAGCCCGCGCCAGATCAGCCGCATCGTGCGCAGCTGCGTCGGTCTCTCCTACCACGAGCTCATTTTGAAGCTGCGCATGGAGCACGCGGCCTCGCTGCTGAAGGGCGGCCGCCTTTCCATCGACGCCGTCGCGCAGCGCGTCGGCTACGGCACGAAAAGCAGCTTTTACCGTGCCTTCACCTCCTACTACGGAAAAACGCCCGCCGA
>CAZKGZ010000110.1:0-5058 GCA_964552365.1 uncultured Oscillospiraceae bacterium
TTACGGTGGCTCCGGGCACGGTCCTCACCGTATGCGAGGACGGCCGCATCCTCAAGTGCAATGAGGAGCACGAACACAATGACGGCTCCTGCTATTTCGATGTCGTATCGGATATGAGGAGCAGCAAGCTCTGGGAATTCAAGAATACCACGCCCGAAACGATCACGGCCGCCGCAGACGGCACAACTTCTGTTACGCTCTACTACGACCGCAAGGAATTTACGCTCTCGTTCTACGAAGAGAAAGGCAAACCCTCCGTTGCCACCATTACGGCCAAATGGGGCGCGAACATTGTGAGCCGGTTCGAGAATCACCCGCGCTTCTTCTATGATTATAAAGGAAGAACTTGGCAGTGCGAAGATACGACGCTGTACGATGAACCCATCCAGAGCATTGCCACCATGCCGCAGTGCGATGCAAAGTTCTACCTCGTGGCGGAAGCCGGCTCCGACAACTTCGTCAACTACTCCGCGACGGAGAAAACCCTCAATTACTATGTGCAGAATGTCGATGACACAACGGTGACATCCTCGACATGGCCGAGCGGCACCGACGGCTTCAAGCTCTATAAGACGAATACCGCCCACATAAAGTATGTCTGCTACGATGAGGAATACCACGAGATCCCCGGCTTTACGCGCTACGCCTCCAAGACTGCCGGATTCACCGAGGCATACCCGCGCAAGTATTTTTCTTCCGACAACACCATGAACCTCTACTATCTGCGGAACAGCTACAAGCTGACCTTCTGCGGATACAATAACGGCGTTGTCAAAACGGTCGACTCCGTCCGCTACGAGGCGTCGCTCTCCGAGTACGCAGACTACGCCCCCGACTTCCCGGGCTCGTACCTCGACCCGAACGGCTATGTCTTTGACGGCTGGTACACGCAGCCGAACGGCAAGGGAACGAAGGTCGACTTCACGGCCATGACGATGCCCGCCGCCGACACCGTGCTCTATGCGCACTATGTTGAGAATACGCACACCGTCCGCACCTTCGCATCCGCCGCGGACACAGCGGATGCCGCAAAAGCCACCGCCGCATGGACGGTCACGCACGGCGCTGTCATCACGGACAACAAGCCCGCCGACCCCGCCGCGACCGACGGCAGCACCTTCGTCTCCTGGGTATACAAGGACGCGGACGGCACGGAAAAGGCGTTCACCTTTGATGAGCCGGTCGAGAGCGATATGGATCTCTACCCGAAGTTCACGAACGACGCCACGGTGAGCTACACCGTGAGTTATAAATATTATAACGATGTGATCACGATCGCGGATCCGATCACCGGCACCGGCGTGGCGGGCACCACGCTCACATTCTATGCCAAAGTCGGCGACGAGCTCTACGGCGGCGATTTCTCCTATCAAAAGGGCTATTTCCCGTGGTATAGAGAGCAGACCATCACTCTGAAGGCGGGAGAAAAGAACGAGCTGGTGTTCAGCTACTCCGGCAAGGGCGAATCGGGGTATACCGTACGGTACCTCGACATGGACGGCAATAATCTCACCGATGATAAGGCAGTGGACAAAACCTCCCTGTCGGCTGTCACCGAACAGGCCAAGGATATCGCGGGCTATGTGCCGGATGCGTACGAAAAAGACCTCATCGTTCTTACGACGGATCAGAAGAGCAAGAATGTCATCACCTTCTACTACACGAAGGATACCTCCGCCCAAGCCGTCTACACCGTCACGCACTATACGGTGGCGGCGGACGGCACCTGCACGGAATACGCCTCCTCCGAGATACCGGGCGAGATCGGCACGCAGTACACGGCATCGCCCATGAGCATTCCGGGCTGCAGCTATGATGAGCAGAACGCACAGAATGTCACCTCGGGAACGTTGACGGCCGAAGGTCTGGAGCTCAAACTCTACTACACGGAAAATCAGGCCACGATCCAATACAAGATCGCGACCGCGGGCGGCACGATCTCAAGCACCGGCGAAACGGTCGGCATTTTCACCGGAACGCCGGTCGGCTGCACGGCGACACCGAACGAAGGATACTGGTTCGTCGGATGGTTTACCGATGAAAAATGCACGGCGAAGGTTGACGATAATCTTGTGACAGAGTATAATACTCTTGTTCCGGGCAAAACGGCTTCGTACGGCGACAAAACCGGCTATGCCTCCGCGACATACTATGCAAAGTTCGAGCGGGACATCCCCGGCCTCACGATTTCCGTGAGCGGCTGCGCGGACGAAAATCAGAGCTTCCTCTTCAAGATCTCCGGCAACGGCACGGAGACCATGGCCGTCATCCGCGGCAGCGGCTCCGTCACGATCGCGGGCCTCAAATACGGCGCGGAGTACACCGTGACCGAATGCAGCTGGAGCTGGCGGTTCGCGCCGAAAACGCAGACCGTAACGATCACGGCGGGAGAAAGCAACAAGGTAAGCTTTGAAAATACATGCAATATCCTGAAATGGCTGAGCGGCGAGGCGCTCTACCCGAACGCCGCCGGCACAGCCTCGGCGAACTGAAAAGGGGGCCGCATTTATGCAGCACGAAAAACACATCAAGAGAGCCAAACCGAAAAAGCGCATGAGCCGCACGGCCATATTGCTCACGGCCATCATTGTGCTCGTCGGCGCGGTCGTCGGCACGACCATCGCCTATCTCACGCAGAGCGTCGAGATCAAGAACACCTTCACAACCGCCGCCGTCACCTGCGAGGTCGATCGCGACAACGGACAGTTCAGCGTCAAGAATACCGGCACCACGGCGGCCTACATCCGCGCCGCCATCGTGGCGAACTGGACGGACGCGGACGGAGCCATTGCCGCTTCTGTTCCCGGAGACTACAGCTACACCCTTACGCTGAACGAGACGGACTGGGTCAAAGGCTCCGACGGATATTACTATTATAAATCCCCGGTCGCGTCCGACGCCTCCGTGCGGCTGATCGACGGCTTCACATCGACCGTTCCTTCCGACAAAACCTATAGCCTGTCGATCGAAGTGGTCGCAAGCGCCATCCAGAGCAACCCGGCCAAGGCCGTAACGGAAGCCTGGGGCGTGACCGTCGCCGACGACGGCACGATCTCGAAGTAAGCGGGGGAGGGTGATTTCCATGAAAAAGACATCGAAAACTCTGCTTACCCTCGCGCTGGCCGTCGTTCTCGTGCTGAGCCTCGCGTCCTCCGCCTTCGCAGCGGACGCCACCGTCACCTATAACGGACTGGACGACCCCTCGTTCACCTTCGCGCCCGGCAGCGAGTATACCGAGACCGACCTCTTTGATAACTTCAAGGATCTCATGCCCGGCGACACGCGCACCCAGAAGGTCACATTCAAGAATGCCGCCACGGACAGCGACTATGTCGTGCTCTACCTCACGGCAGGCGTCGATGACATCACCTACAGCGAGACCTATGAGAACACCGACGGCAAGGATCAGGCCAATGTCGACGGCGAGCGCGACGAGACCGTCGCCACGATGCAGGACTTCCTCTCGCAGCTCACGCTGACCGTCACCGACGGCGAAGGCAAGGAGCTTTATAACGGCCCCGCCTCCGGCGCCTTCAATGCCGAGCTCGGACAGGTAAATTCCGGCGAGAGCATCGACCTCACCGTGACGCTCACCGCCCCCGCGGAGCTCGGCAACGACTACGCGAACCGCGTCGGCGAGATCGACTGGAAATTCAAGGTCCACGCCTTCAACCTCACCCAGCTCACCGTGACCAAGGTATGGTCGGACGGCTACGATGCCCACACCGACGATGCGGTCACCGTCACCCTCCTCGAGAACGGCGAAGCGACCGATACGACCGCCGTGCTCAGCGCGGAAAACGAGTGGGTCTACACCTTCGACGGCCTGAGCGCCGACAGCACCTGGTCGGTGGTCGAGGAAGCCGTGGAAGGCTACGAAACGACCTATGAGACCGAGGGGAACAAGGTCGTCATCACGAACATCGGCGGCGAAGAGCCCGAAGGCGAGCCGCTGAACCTCACCGTGCGAAAGGAATGGAGCGGCGACAAAGCCTCCACCCGTCCGAGCCGCGTCAATGTGACGCTCTATGACGGCGACGAGGAAGTCGAGACCGTCATCCTCTCCGCGCGCAACGACTGGGAGTTCCGGTGGAACGACGAGGAGCGTTACGGCGACTGGCATGTGGAAGAGACGAGCGTTCCCAAGGGCTACACCGCCTCCTACACCATGGATGACGGCATCGTCACCATCCTGAACACCCAGAAGCTCGCCCCGACCGGTCAGCTCACCTGGCCCGTCTATGTGCTCGGCGGCGCGGGACTTGTCCTTATCGCTCTCGGCGTGATACTGACAAAGAAAAAGAAGAAATCGAATGCGTAACAAGGCCGGCATAGCCTTCGCCGCAGTGGGAGCAGTGCTGCTTTTGTCGGCACTGCTCCTCTTCGTTCATAACCGCGCGGAAGCTGCCGCCGCCGCCCGGGAGGCCGAGACTCTCGTGGCATCGCTCGAGCAGCAGATCGCCGCGCCCGCTTCTACACCCGAAGAAACCGAAAATACCGAACCGGAAGCAAGCCCCGCCCCCGCCGCCGAAGAGACTGCCGCCCCGGGCGCATCCCCGACGAGCGCAGCGGAAACGCAGACCGGCTCCGAGAGTGCCGCCTATGTGGACACATCGAGCCTCGATTACCTCGGCATCCTCGAGATCCCCGCGCTCGATGTGAAGCTCCCGGTCATCAACACGATGAGCGACGCCCTCCTCGAGTACGGCGCGTGCCGCCACTTCGGCTCGGTCGAGACGAACGATCTCGTCATCGCCGCGCACAGCTACCCCCAATTTTTCGGCTACCTCGGCAACCTCCCCGGCGGCTCGGAGGTCATCCTCACCGAAATGGACGGCACCGAGATCCGCTACACCCTCACCGACATGGCCAAGATCGCCCCCGACGACGCCGAAGCCGCCCTGAACAGCGGCTATGACCTCGTCCTCTACACCTGCTACGACAGCGGCTACGGCCGTGTAGCCGCCTACTTCACCCGCAGCGAATAAGGAAGAGAAGGAAAAAGATGTTCGGAAAGAAAAAGAAAAACTCCGGAAACTACGGCAATTACGATAATTT
>CAZKGZ010000111.1:0-5049 GCA_964552365.1 uncultured Oscillospiraceae bacterium
ATCCCGGTATCCACCGAATTCCTGCGGGGCGGGCGATGTTCGCCCGTCCCGCTTTCCTTTAGGCAACACCGCACAATGTCGTCTGCGGCGCTTTGCGGATCTTTTTTGCCGACTCTGTGTCATCAAACCTTGCCATACACAAAGTATGGCTGCGGTTTTCTTCCTTGATTCGGCAAAAAATCTCTCGCAAATCGCTCTTGCCGAATTATGCGGTATTGCCCTTACCACGGCGAAAGCTGTTGACCGAAAGCTTCGGATAAGAGCTTTCGCCATGACAAACGAAACGAAAAGATAGGAGTGAGAGAATGAAAAAACCCCGCATTCAGCGCGACACGGATGCTCTCAGCAGCCGTCTGATCCGCCGCCCCATTCAGCGCAAGGCATGGCTCTTCCTGCTGCCGACCTTTGCCGCCTTCTGCATCGGCTTTCTCTACCCGTTCCTGAAGGGCGCTTTCCTGTCCTTCTGCAGCTTCAAGCTCACGAGCCAGTGGAAGTGGGTAGGATTCGCCAACTATGTGAAGGCCTTCTCGGACAACAGCTTCGTCCACGCCTTCTGGTATACGGCGCTCTTCGCGTTCGTATCCGTGCTCTTTATCAATGTGCTCGCCTTCACGGTCGCGTACTTCCTCACGAAGGGCATCAAGGGCTCGAACATCTTCCGCACGGTGTTCTTCATGCCGAACCTCATCGGCGGCATCGTGCTCGGCTACATCTGGTCGATGATCTTCGACGGCATCCTCGTGAAGTACAACACCTCCGTCGTGCTCGAAACGCAGTACGGCTTCTGGGGCCTCATCATCCTCATGTGCTGGCAGCAGATCGGCTACATGATGATCATCTACATCGCCGGATTGCAGGCCATCCCCGAGGATATGCTCGAGGCGGCGCGCATCGACGGCGCCAACAGCTGGCAGACGCTCTGGAAGATCACCATCCCGAACATGATGAGCTCTTTCACCATCTGCATTTTCCTCACGCTCACGAACGGCTTCAAGCTCTTTGACCAGAACCTCGCCCTCACCGAAGGACGCCCGTTCGTCCAGCAGGGGGACGGCAGCGTCATAAAGACGACGGAGATGCTGGCACTCAACATTTATAACGCCTTCTACTCCGGCGGCGGCAAGAACCGCGGCGTCGGTCAGGCGAAGGCCGTGGTGTTCTTCATCCTCGTCGCCGCCATCGGTCTTATCCAGCTTCGCGCCACACGCAAAAAGGAGGTGCAGCAGTAATGTCCACCATTTCCGGAAACAAACGCGGCAAGACCGCCCTGACCGTGATCTTCACGATCCTCTGCATCATTTACATTCTGCCCATCCTCATCGTTCTCATGAACTCCTTCAAGACGAACGCCGCCGTCAACACCGAGACATTCGCTCTCCCGAACAGCGAGACATTCGTCGGCCTTCAGAACTATGTAAAGGGCATGACTTTCGGCAACTACCCCTTCATGCAGGCCGTCGGCTACAGCCTTTTCATCACGCTCGCCTCCACGGCGCTCATCCTTCTGTGCACTTCCATGGCGGCGTGGTACATTTCCCGTGTTGACAGCATCGTAGCTCGTGTCGTATACTTTCTGTGCGTATTCTCCATGGTCGTTCCGTTCCAGATGGTCATGTTCACGCTCTCGCGTACCGCCAACCAGCTGCATCTGGACACCCCATGGACGATACCCCTTATATACCTCGGCTTCGGCGCGGGACTTGCCGTATTTATGTTCTGCGGTTTCGTCAAATCCATTCCGCTTCAGATCGAAGAAGCGGCGGCCATTGACGGCTGCGGCCCGGTGCGCACGTTCTTCCAGATCGTGCTCCCGATGATGAAGCCCACGATGATCTCCGTCGGCGTACTGGAGATCATGTGGGTGTGGAACGACTACCTGCTGCCGTACCTCGTGCTCGACCGCACGAAGTATATGACGATCCCCATCGTGATCCAGCACCTCAAAGGCAGCTACGGTCAGGTCGATATGGGCGCAACGATGGCGCTTATTCTCCTGAGCATTCTGCCGGTGGTGATTTTCTATCTGCTTTGCCAGAAGCACATTATTAAAGGCGTAGCCGCAGGAGCTGTTAAAGGATGATAACGATCAAAGACCTCGCCGAGCTGTCCGGATATTCGCTGGGAACGGTCTCGCGCGTGCTGAACGACCAGCCGCATGTAAGCGACAAAGCGCGTGAGAAGATCATGGCGATCGTCAAGGAGCACGACTTCTCTTTGAATACCAATGCACGCAGTCTGAAGCAGACCCATACGAACAACATTCTCGTCATCGTGCGCGGCACGCACAATGAGCTCTTTGCCGCGCTCGTCGAACGGCTGCAGACGGTCGCAACGGGCGGAGAGTACCGCCTCATTGTGGACTACATCGGCGAGGAGGATGACGAAGTGCGCCGCGCCGTGCAGCGCGTGCGCGAAGTGAAGCCGCGCGGCATCCTCTTCCTCGGCGGCTCGAGCGCGGACTTCACGGCTTCGTTCGGGAACATTGAGATCCCCGCCGTGCTCGTGACGAACTCCGCCGCAAAGCTCGGCTTTGCCAATCTCTCGAGCGTCACCACGGACGACACCGCCGCTGCGGCGGACGCCATCGCGTATCTCGCGGAAATGGGCCACACGGCCATCGGCGTGATCGGCGGCGAGCGCGAGAACTCGGACACCGGCTCGCTCCGCTATGCGGGCGTGCTGCGCGCTCTCTCCGAGCGCGGCCTCGAGTTCGATGCCGACCGCTGCTACAAGGTCGCGCGCTACAGCTTCGCGGACGGCTATGCCGCCATGACGGCGCTGCTGCACGACATGCCGGAAGTCACGGCGGTTTTCGCCATGGCAGACGTGATGGCCATCGGCGCCGCCCGCGCCATTGCCGACGCCGGCAAGCGCATCCCCGAGGACATATCGCTCATCGGCTTCGACGGCCTGCCCATCTGCCGCTACTATGAGCCGCGCCTTTCCACGGTCATTCAGCCCGCGTCGTTCATGGCGGAAAAGAGCTACAGCGTGCTCCTGCGCGCCATCGAATACGGCGCCCCGGCGCAGCATATCCTCGCGCCCTATACGCTCGAAAAAACGGACAGCGTGCGCAGGGCGTAAACATGCTTTCGGCAATGCTGCCGAAAGCCGATTCAAATGCAAAAGAGGCATATTTTATGCGAGCAAGCGGAATCATAATGCATATCACATCGCTTCCGTCGCCCCACGGCATCGGTACGCTGGGCAAAGAGGCGCGGGAGTTTGCCGACTTTCTTGAGAAAGCCGGACAGAAATACTGGCAGATCCTGCCGCTCGGCCCGACGGGCTACGGCGACTCGCCGTACCAGTCCGACTCCACCTTCGCGGGCAACCCGTATCTCATCGACCTTGAACAGCTCATCGAAGACGGTCTCCTCACGCGCGAGGAAGTCGAGAGTGTGCACTGGGGCGATGATCCGGGCCAAACCGACTACGGCGCCCTGTACGCCGGACGCTTCGGTGTCCTGCGCCGCGCCTACGAGCGGGGCTGGGAGCGCGAGCACGAAAAGGTAGAGAAATTCTACCGCGAAAACGAGAGCTGGCTTCGCAGCTACGCCCTCTACACCGCCGCAAAAAAGCACTTCGGACAGCGCCCGTGGATCGAGTGGGACGATGAGGATCTCCGTCTGCGCCGCAGCGAGGAAGTGCTCCTCCGCTACGAGGACATGCTCCGCGATGACCGCCGGTTCTGCATCTTCACGCAGTACCTGTTCTTCCGCCAGTGGAACGCCCTGCGCGAATACATCCGCGAAAAGGGTCTGAAGATCATCGGCGACGTGCCCATCTATGTGCCGCTCGACAGCGCGGATGTGTGGTCGGACGGACAGAACTTCCAGCTGGATGACGAATGCCGGCCCGTAGAGGTCGCGGGCTGCCCGCCCGACGGCTTCACCGCCGACGGCCAGCTTTGGGGCAACCCGATCTACGACTGGGATCACATGAAAGAGACCGGCTTCGACTGGTGGATCCGCCGTCTGCGCGCCGCCGGCAAGCTCTACGATGTGGTGCGCATCGACCACTTCCGCGGCCTCGAGAGCTACTGGGCCGTGCCGTACGGCGATAAGACCGCCCGCAACGGCCGCTGGCGCAAAGGCCCCGGCGAAGACTTCATCACCGCCGTCAAAACGGCGCTGCCCGAGCTCGACCTCATCGCCGAGGATCTGGGCTACATGACGCAGGCGGTCATTGACCTGCGCGAGTTCTCCGGCTACCCCGGCATGAAGGTGCTGGAGTTCGCTTTCGACGCGCGCGAGCCGAGCGCCTACCAGCCGCACACCTATCCGGTAAACTGCATCTGCTACACCGGCACGCATGACAATGCGACCGTGGCGCAGTGGCTCGCCGAAGCGGACAGCGAGAGCGTTCTCTACGCCAAAAAGTACCTCGGCCTGAACGACGAGGAAGGTTATGTAAACGGCATCCTCCGCGCGGGCATGGGCTCCGTGGCAAAGCTCTTTGTCGCGCAGATGCAGGACTGGCTCTCCCTCGGCGCCGAAGCGCGCATGAACGTCCCCGGCCTCCTCGGCCACGGCAACTGGTGCTGGCGCATGCAGCCCGGCACCCTCACCGACGCCCTCGCCGAGCGCATCGCCGGAATGACGGAAATGTACGGAAGATAAACGTAGAACACAGTTGCAAAGAAAACCGCCTCGGAGATATTTCTCCGGGGCGGTCGCTTTGTTATGGGGCGTTTAGTGAATGATGAATAGTGAATATTGAATAGTGAAGAATGATGGGGGAGGGTCAGGACGCGGCGTCCGTGAGCATCTTCAATACGCGGTTGTTGACATCGAGATAGTATTGGAGCTCCTCGCTGTTGAGATCCTCGCTCTCCCACTTCTCAAAGGCCTCGTCCATCTCCGTGAGTTTGCCCATAAGGTTCATGTACTTCGTCAGAATGGACATATCGGTCGGGCTCTTTTTGTACTCCTTCAACAGCTCGCAGTACTCCGTATAAAACGCCTCGTAGCTGTCCATAGCCTCCTTAAACTCCGGCCGAAGACCGGTGCTTTCCTCTGCGGGCTCCTCGGTCGGTTCCGCCGTCGG
>CAZKGZ010000112.1:0-5027 GCA_964552365.1 uncultured Oscillospiraceae bacterium
ATGTCGGGAGCGTCGACGATCTGGATGTGCTCCCCCGGCTCTACGCCGATGTCCTTGAGGCAGGCGAGGATCTTGTCCTGCTGTCCTACCAGAGCCACATCCACGGTAAAATCGCGCGAGGCCTCCACGGCACCGCGTACGATCTCGGCGGGGGCGTTGTCGCCTCCCATTGCATCAATGAGAATCCGCATTCCAAAGCGCTCCTTTCACGATCTCGTCGATCTGCGCCAGCGAACGGGCGGAGATCTCCGCATTTTTATTTCGTTTACCCTTGACGCGGTACGTCAGCGGGGAAATGATCCCGAAGTTGATGTTCATCGGCTGGAAGTCGCCGACGCTGCCGTGGGAGACATAGAGTCCCAGGGCGCCGATGGCGGTCTCCTGCGAGAAGTTCACAGGCGGCAGACCGAGCAGGCGCGCTGCCGTTTCGAGCGAGGCGAGCATGCCGGAGGCACACGATTCCACATAGCCCTCCACGCCGGTGATCTGTCCGGCAAACGCAATGCGCGGCTCCGCAATGAGGCGGTAGTAGCGGTCGAGCATGCCCGGCGAGCGGAGATAGGTGTTGCGGTGCATGACGCCGTAGCGCACGAATTCCGCATCGTGCAGCGCGGGGATCATGGAAAAGACCCGCTTCTGCTCGGGGAACGCGAGGTGCGTCTGGAAGCCGACGAGATTATAGAGCGTGCCGTCGGCGTTGTCCTGCCGCAGCTGCACCACGGCGTACGGCTCGCTGCCGGTGCGCGGGTCGCGGAGACCCACGGGCTTCATCGGCCCGTAGCGCAGCGTATCGAAGCCGCGGCGCGCCATGACCTCGACCGGCATGCAGCCTTCGAAGACGCCGGCATCGTCAAAGCCGTGCACCGCCGCCTCGCGGGCGGTGGTCAGTTCTTTCCAGAAAGCGGTATATTCTTCTTCCGTCATCGGGCAGTTTACATAATCTGCTGTTCCCTTATCGTAGCGGGAGGCGCGGAAGGCGCTCGACATGTCGACGGAGTCGATCGATACGATCGGAGCGACGGCATCATAGAAGTGCAGTCCCTCGCTGCCGGTGCGGCGGAGGATGGTGTCCGCGAGTGCATCGGAGGTGAGAGGGCCGCTCGCGAGGATGACGTCGCCGTCCGGGATCTCGGTGACTTCCTCCTCGATGACTTCGATGTTCGGAAGGGCGCGCACAGCCTCCGTCACGGCGCGGGCAAAGCCCACGCGGTCCACGGCCAGTGCGCCGCCGGCGGCCACGCGGTGTTCGTCCGCGCAGCGCATCACGATGCTGCCGAGGCGCCGCAGTTCCTCCTTGAGGAGGCCGACGGCGTTGGAGAGCTCATCGCTCCGCAGGGAGTTGGAGCACACGAGCTCCGCAAAATACGGAGAGACATGTGCGGGAGTCATTTTTTTCGGCTTCATTTCCATCAGCCGCACCGGGATGCCCCGGATGGCGAGCTGATAAGCCGCTTCGGAACCGGCGAGACCGGCTCCGACAACCGTTACAGCGTTCATTGATCCTCTTTTTTCTTTCTCACGGTCTTCTTTGCGGTGGATGCGGTCTTCTTTTCGGCCGCTGCGGTCTTTTTCGCGGCGGTCGTTTTCTCGGTCGCTGCCGTCTTTTTCCGCGTGGTCTTCTTCGCGGGGGCGGCGGTCTCTTCGGCCGTTTCGGTGCTCTCCGCAGGGGCTTCGACGCTCTTATCCGTCGAGGCCGCTTTGCGGCGGTAGCCGCGCTTCTCCTCGGGCACGAAGAGCTCGCACTCGGGATTCACGCAGAACGGCTTGCGCGCGCCTTTGCCGGAGAGCTTGAAGAGCGTTTTGCCGCAGGAGGGGCATCTGTCCTTTACGGGGACGTCCCATGTCATGAAGCCGCACTCCGCGCCGCGCTCGCAGGCGTAGTAGGTGTAGCCTTTTTTCGATGTGCGCTTGAAAATGCGGCCGCCGCACTTCGGGCAGGTGCCGGGCATTTCGATAACAAGCGGCTTCGTGAAGTTGCACTCCGGGAAGCCGGGGCAGGCGAGGAAGCGGCCGAAGCGTCCGCTCTTTACGACGAGGTGGCGTCCGCACTTGTCGCAGATCTCCTCGGAGACCTCGTCGGGCACTTTGAGATGGACGCCCTCGAGCGCTTTTTCCGCATCGGTGAGTTCCTTGTCGAAGTCGCCGTAGAAGTCCTTCAGGACATCCTTCCAGTTGATCTTGCCGTTTTCGATCTCATCGAGGCGGTCTTCCATGTTGGCGGTGAATTTTACATCCACGATATCCGGGAAGCGCTCCTCCATGAGCTTGGTCACGACCTCGCCGAGCGGCGTGGGCTTGAGGTATTTGCCTTCCTTGACGACATATTCGCGCCCGGTGATGGTGCTGATGGTCGGCGCATAGGTCGACGGGCGGCCGATGCCTTTTTCCTCCATCGCGCGGATGAGCGTGGCTTCGGTGTAGCGCGCGGGGGGCTCGGTGAAGCGCTGCTCCTTCTCGAGCTTTTTGAGCATGACGCTCTCGCCCTCGCGAAGGTCGGGCAGGGGCTTTTTGCTCTCGCCGTCTTCGTCGTCGCTCGGGTCCTCGTACACAGCGGTATAGCCCGGGAACTTGATGGCGGAGTGGTTGGCTTTGAAGCAGTGTCCGGCGCTGAGAACATCGATGGCAACATTATCGTACACGGCGTTTGCCATCTGGCTCGCCGTGAAGCGTCCCCAGATGAGACGGTAAAGGCGGTACTGTTCGCCGGTGAGATCTTTTTTCACGAGCTCGGGCGTGAGGTTCACGTTGCTCGGACGAATGGCTTCGTGCGCGTCCTGCGCGCCGGCCTTCGTTTTGAAGCGGCGGGGCTTGCCGTAGTAGTATTCCTCGCCGTAGTGGCCGCGGATGAAATTGCCGGCGGCGGCCATGGCCTCTTCGGAGAGGCGGAGCGAGTCGGTACGCATGTAGGTGATGAGGCCGACCGTGCCCTCGCCGGTGATGTCCACGCCTTCATAGAGCTGCTGCGCGATGCTCATCGTGCGGCGCGGCGTGAGGCCGAGGCGGCGGCTCGCCTCCTGCTGGAGCGTGGAGGTGATGAACGGAGGCGACGGGCTGCGCTGGCGCTCGCTGCGCTTGACGGAGCCGATCTCCCACGCGGCCTTTTCGACCTGTGCGATGACATCGAGCACTTCCTGCTCGCTGTGCAGTTCTTTTTTCTTGTCCGCCGTGCCGCTGTAGCGGGCGACGAAGCTGCCTTTCTTTCCCTCGCGGTCGAGGTAGGCATCGAGATGCCAGTATTCCTGCGGCTGAAAAGCGCGGATCTCCTCTTCCCTGTCGAGCACGATGCGGATGGCCACGGACTGCACGCGTCCGGCGGAGAGGCCGCGGCGCACCTTGCGCCAGAGAAGCGGGCTGAGTTTATAGCCGACGATGCGGTCGAGCACGCGGCGCGCCTGCTGCGCGTCTACGAGATCCTGATCGATGTCGCGCGGATTGGCGATGCTCTCCTGCACGACCTTTTTGGTGATCTCGTTGAAGGTGACGCGGCGGGCTTTATCGTCGGGGATCTGCAGAAGTTCCTTGAGATGCCAGCTGATGGCTTCGCCCTCGCGGTCCGGGTCGGTCGCGAGATAGACCGTTCCGGCCTCTTTGGAACGCTTTTTGAGTTCGTTGATGACATCCGAACGGGCGGCGACCGGAATGTACTCCGGGGTAAAGCCGTTTTCGATGTCCACGCCGAGTTTGCTCTTCGGCAGGTCACGGAGGTGACCCATGGATGCGATGACTTTATAGTTTCCGCCGAGGTACTTTTCGATGGTACGCGCCTTGGCGGGAGACTCCACGATTACCAGATCTTTTTTTGCTTGCGCCATAATGTATCGTCCTTACTTCAGGTTCAATGAATATCGCTTTCCCGGCAGAGGCTTCACGGCGCCGCGGATCGTCAGCACCGTCATGCATGCGAGAACTTTGGCCGCCGAGAATCCGGACTCCGCTACCATATCGTCGATATGGCGCTCGCCCCGGGCGAGAATGCGCAGGAGGGTGCGGTGATCCTCCGTAAATTCCGTCAGACGGCTTTCCAAGTCAATATAAGGTATCGTCTTCGGCTTGTCAACTTCCGTTTTCACCGAATTCTCGATTTTTTCTTCGACTTTTGGTGGCGAAAACAACTTGACGTCGTAATGAATGCGGCTCGGGAAGAGGCCTTCATACTCGGAGAGGATGTCCTTCGCGCAGGTGACGGCTTTGGCACAGTCGCGGATGAGCGCGTTCGTGCCGACGCTGTTCGGGCTGTCGATGTTGCCGGGGACGGCAAAGGCATCGCGCCCCTGTTCGAGAGCGTGGTTGGCCGTAATGAGGGCGCCGCTTTTGGCGGGCGCTTCCACCACGCATACGCCGCACGAAAGGCCGCTGATGATGCGGTTGCGGCGGGGGAAGTTTTCGGGTTTGGTCGGATAGAAGGGCGGGAACTCGCTCACGACGGCGCCGGTGGCGGCGACATCGTCGATGAGGAGCGAATTTCCGGGCGGGTAATTGACATCGATGGCCGTGCCGAGCACGCCGATGCAGGGGCCGCACGCCAGCAGGGCGCCGCGCGCCGCCGCTGCGTCCACGCCGAGGGCGAGGCCCGTGACGACACAGCCGCCGCAGGCGGTGATCTCCTGCGCAAAGCGCGTGGCGGTGTTGATGCCGTACACGCTCGCCTTTCGCGTTCCCACGATGGCGATGGTCGGCTGCTCATCGGTGAAGGGCAGGTTGCCGCGCACATAGAGCACCGGTGGCGGGTCCGCGATCTGCCGCAGGCGTTCGGGATAGGTCGCGTCCTGCAGCGTGAGGATGCGGATGTTCTTCTCCTGACACGCCGCTAAAATTTCATCCGTGTGCTTGAGGTCACGGTCGGAGAGGATCTCCTTTTCGCGCGGTGTGATGTCCGGCAGCTCATCGAGCCGCTCGGTCGGGGCGAAATAGGTCTCCATCGCGCCGCCGAAGTGCTCGAGGGCGCGGCACATGGTGAGAGGGCGCACGCCGTCACAGGATGCGAGCCAGACCCAGTATCGAAGCTGCGACATTGTTCCCTCTCCTTT
>CAZKGZ010000113.1:0-5023 GCA_964552365.1 uncultured Oscillospiraceae bacterium
TATGCCTTTCGGTTTATGCTTTGTTCTGCGAAACAGGCTTGCTTCAGGCGAAGCGGAAGGTTGTGGTGTGGTGCCAGGTTTCGCCGGCGCGGAGGATGGGGCGTTCGAAGCCTTCGCAGGCCATGGCGTTCGGGAAATACTGCGTTTCGAGGCAGAGGGCGTCGTGCGGCGTGTAGACGGCGCCGTTTTTGCCGCGGCGCTCGGTGAGGAAGTTCGCGGTATAGAGCTGCACGCCGGGGAGTGTGGTGGTGACTTCCATTGTGATGCCGGTCCTGTCGCCGCGGAGGACGGCGCACTTTTCGCCGTTCAGGCAGAAGTTGTGGTCGTAGCCGCGCCACGTGCGGAGGTATTCCGCATCGAGGTCCTGCCCCACGCGCTTCGGCGTGCGGAAATCGAAGACCGTTCCCTCGACGCTCACGCGTTTCCCGGTCGGGAGCGTAGCGGCGCTGTTCTCGAGGCAATCGTCGGCGAAGAGCTGCAGCTCGTGGCCGCGCACGGTGCCGGTGCCGTTGAGGTTGAAATAGCTGTGGTTCGTGAGATTGCAGAGCGTGTCGCGGTCCGATCCGGCGCGGTAGTCGAGCTCCAGTGCGCTGCCGTGCAGACGGTATGTTACGCTCACGGTGAGCGTTCCGGGGAAGCCCTCTTCGCCGTCCGGCGAGACGCGGGAGAGCCTGACGCCGTCCTCCACAGGCTCTGCCGACCAGACAAAGGTATCAAAGCCGCGCACACCGCCGTGGAGGCAGTTGGCACCGTCGTTTTTGGCGAGCGTATACTCTTTGCCGTTGAGAGTGAAGGCCGCGCCGCCGATACGGTTGCCGACGCGGCCGATGCACGCGCCGAGGTGGCCGTCGTTCGTCTCGTACTCCGGGAGCGTATCGTAGCCGAGCACGGTGTCCGTCCAAACGCCGTTGTGGTTTACCGAGAGCGTGCGGATCGTCGCGCCGTAGGTGATCACCGAAACGGCAAGGCTCTCATTCCGGAGCGTATATTCCTCCACGCTCTCGCCGTGTGCCGTCGTCCCGAAGGGTTTCTTTTCCAAGGTAAATGCCATATTGCATCTCTTCTTTCGTATCCTGTACCGCGCCTTTTCATGCGGCTTATATTTTTATGCATCATATCGCAGACGGTTTTTTTCGTCAAGAAAAATCCGACAGAGAGTGTTCCCTGTCGGATTTTTTCAATAGATGAGGTAGAAGCGGATCATGAAATAGATGGCGGGGAGGGTGAAGGCGGCGCCGGTGATGAGGAGGAAGGAATAGTTTTTTACCTTCTTCTTTTCCTTCTGCCGCTTGTACTCGGGGTACTTGATGTACTCCGTTTTGAGGAACGGCAGGAGGATGTCCTTCGTGCGGCGCAGGCCGTAGGTGACGCCGGTGAATACGCCCTGATTGTACACGGCAACAAGCGCCGCGGAGAGCATGAGCGTAAGGCCGGGGATGGTGAACGCATCGCACAGGATGCGGTAGCGCTCCGCCTGCGTTTCCGCCTCGGCATAGCCGTAGTTGCCCGCCACGAGCAGGACAAGCGACACGCCGATGACAATGCATACGCCGTAACCGATGAGCAGCTTTATCCGCTTGACCTTGGCTTCTTCGTTCAAAGTCCGAATTCCTCTTTATACCGGCGCTCTTCCGAGTCGCTGCAGTAAACGAAGTGTCCGGGGCAGACCTCGCGCATGGAGGGCTTCTCCACGCTGTAGTCGTGGTCTTTGAGCGAATTGTAGACGATCCTCGTGCGCTCCCGCTCGCTGTGCGGGTCGGGCAGCGGGATGGCGGAGAGGAGCGAGCGCGTGTAGGGGTGCATCGGGTGGGCGAACAGCTCGTCCGTTTCCGCAAGCTCTACCATCTTGCCGTAGTACATGACGCCGATACGGTTGGAGAAGTATTTCACCACCGAGAGGTCATGCGCGATGAAGAGGATGGTGAGACCCAGCCGCTCGCGCAGCTCATTGAGGAGGTTGATGACCTGCGCCTGAATGGACACGTCGAGAGCGGACACGGGTTCGTCCGCGATAAGGAGCTCGGGGTTCATCACGATGGCGCGGGCAATGCCGATGCGCTGCCGCTGGCCGCCGGAGAATTCGTGCGGATAGCGTCCCGCATGCTCGCGGACAAGGCCGACGAGCTCGAGCATCTCATACACCTTATCGTCGATGAATTTCTGATCCTTCACGCCCTTGATGACGAGGCCTTCGGAGATGATCTCCTTTACGGTCATGCGCGGGTCGAGCGAGGCGATGGGGTCCTGGAAGATCATCTGGATCTTGGTGATGAGCTTGGAGTGTTTGGCGACATTGAGGTCGTGCTTATACTTTTTGCGAAGCTCCTCGGCTTCCGCGCCGGTCGCCGTTTTGAGCTTTTCCTCGTACTCCGCCTTCACTTCGGCGGCGAGCTTGTCGGCGTATTCCTTATCGGAGTGCTTCTGGTCGTACTTGGCGTCGGCGATCTTCTTTTTGTTCTCGGCGATGCACTCGGAGAGCTTTTTCTTCGCCTCGGCGATCTTCGCATCGTTCGCGGCTTTGTTCGAGGGGTTCGCCGCGGAGTCGGCCTGCAGGGCTTTGATCTCCGCTTTGGTGCTCGCCTTCGCCTCGTCGATGGCGTTGCGGTAGGAGAGCGTGCCCGCGCCGATGCGCTGGCCTTCGAAGTAGATGTTGCCGGAGGTGATGTTGTAGATCTTGATGATGGAGCGTCCGGTCGTCGTTTTGCCGCAGCCGGATTCGCCGACGAGGCCGAATACCTCGCCCTTCTTGATGTCGAAGCTGACATCGTCCACCGCTTTGGTGGGGCCGAAGTACTGGCACAGATGTTCTACCCGCAGCAGGGGTTCTTCATGGATGTCAGGCATTGCCCTCACCTCCGGTTCGTTTCGCGTTCATGCGAGCGATGCGCTCGGTGATGGCCTTGGGCACTTCCACCTTCGGCGCATCGGGATGGAGAAGCCATGTCGCCGCCTGATGCGTATCGGATACGCGGAAGAACGGCGGGTGCTCCTCAAAGTCGATCTGCATGGCGTACTTGTTGCGCGCGGCAAACGCGTCGCCCTGCGGGGGATAGATCATGTTCGGCGGCGTGCCGGGGATGGCGTCGAGCTTTTCCTTCGTGTCGAGGTCCGGCATGGAGGAGAGCAGCGCCCAGGTGTACGGATGGCGCGGGTCGTAGAAGATGTCCTCCGCCGTGCCGATCTCCACGATCTTGCCGGCGTACATGACGGCGATGTTGTCGGCCATGTTCGCCACCACGCCGAGGTCGTGCGTGATGAAGATGATGGAGAGGTTGCGCTCTTTCTTGAGCTTGTTGATGAGCTCGAGGATCTGCGCCTGAATGGTCACATCGAGAGCGGTGGTCGGCTCGTCGCAGATGAGGATGTCCGGGTTCGCGGCGAGCGCGATGGCGATGACGATCCTCTGGCGCATGCCGCCGGAGAACTCGAACGGATACTGGTTATAGCGCAGGCGCGGCTCGTGGATGCCGACCTCGTCCATGAGCTTGATGGCCATTTCCTTGGCCATGGTCTTCGTGACGCGGTAGACGGCGAGCGAGCCCTCCGCCTTGAAGTGCTCGATGAGCTTGTCGGTGCGCTCGGCGATGTCGACATCCTGCGCGAGGACTTCCCTGTAGTGCTCGGCGAGGCGGTCGATGATCTTCAGAATGTTGGCGCGCAGCTCTTCGGGAGAGTAGACGACCTTCGGCACGACCTTCCATGTGACGGTCTTGCCGCGGGCGATGAGCGCATCGCGCTTGCGGGACTGGCGGGCAAAGCGGGCTTCTTCCTTCGGGTTGTTCTTCAGGAAGTAGAAGTAGCGGGAGACGGCGTTGGAGAGAGCGGAGCGGAAGGTGTACGCCGTGCTGTCCTTGATGTACTCGAGCTTGTCGATGGACGCATCGACGGCATCGGAGAGCTCGCCGCACAGCTTGGTGGCGGCGCTCTTCTCGAAGTCTTCGGAATAGAATTTGCGCGCTTCCTCGAGCTTCGGCAGCACCGCTTCCTTGTTCTTGCGGGACGCCGTGTAAGAGTAGGCCACGCCCTCGCGCGCCATGGCGACGAACTTGTCCATGAAGTTTTCCTTCAGGTACTTGCCGGCGACGGCGTTGAGCGTTTCGACCTCCTGATCCAGATCGGCATCCGGGCAGAAGAGCTTATAGTAGCCGAGCGAGAAGAAGTCGGGCTTCGTCTGGGATTCGATGCGGTGCATGAGGTTTTCGAGCTTTTCGAGCACGGCCGAAGCATTGGCTTTGCCCTCATCGGTATCCTTATAGCTTCTCGCGGCGGTGTGGAGCTCGGCGAGCATGGCATCGATCTCCGCGTGGAAATCGCGCGTGAGGATGCCCTTGTTGAGGTTTTTGAGCTTCGATTCGTACTCGCGCAGGAGCGCTTTCATATCGAGCTTCTGATCCTTGCCGAGCTTGAAGTGCGTGTCTTCGGCATCGGCGCGGAGGTCTGCGGTGCTCGTGTAGGCGATGTTGTACTCGTTCTCGAGGCGGTTGCTCTCCATGCAGAACTTGTCGAAGGTCTTGAACATTTCGCTGACCGTGGCTTCGTCATACTTGCCGGAGGCGATGACGCTGCTGCGCAGCTCTGCCATCAGGCGCTTGAATTCCGCCTTGGCTTCCTTGCGGTTCGACTTGTTCTTGAGGAGCGTTGCTTCGGTGATCTGCTGGCCGATCTTGACGATCGGGTTGAGGGACGAGAGAGGATCCTGGAAGATCATGGCGATCTTGTCGCCGCGGATGTGGTGGAAGTCGTCCTCGCTGATCTTCAGGAGGTCCTGGCCGTCATAGAGGATCTCGCCGCCTTCGATGATGGTGTTGCCGGCGAGGATGCCGAGCATCGCCTTGGCGGTGACGGATTTGCCCGAGCCGGACTCGCCGACGATGGCGAGCGTTTTGCCGCGCTCGAGATCAAAGGAAATGTCGCGCACGGCCTTGAGCGTGCCGGCCTGCGTACGGAACGAGATCTTCAGGTTTTTTACTTCAAGTATATTATCCATGCTTTAATCCTCCACGTTGCGAAGCGAGGGATTGAA
>CAZKGZ010000114.1:0-4912 GCA_964552365.1 uncultured Oscillospiraceae bacterium
GCCAGCTCCGCCCCCCTCTCTGTCGGCTGCGCCGACATCTCTCCCCGCAGGGCGAGTCTTCCACCCCCCTCTCTGTCGGCTGCGCCGACATCTCTCCCCGCAGGGCGAGTCTTCCCCTTTCAGGGGAGCCAAGGGAATGTGCGGGAACTATCTCTCGTGCCTTCTCGGGGGCGTTTTTCGGCTGTTTGCGGACGGTGTCTGCGAGGCTCATGGCTCCCCTGAAAGGGGAGCTGGCAGCCGTCAGGCTGACTGAGAGGTTTTCCCGCCGCAGCGGTCGTCCCTCTATCCCCCACCTCAGAGTTGTTATGAAAACCGATTTTGTAAATTTTATTCTTTTTTCAGTGCTTAGGAAAATTTTTTTCAAATATGTATTGACATTGGAAAGAAATTTGGTTAATATGTCGATACAGGAAGTGAAGTAGACGACGCGAGTCGTTGAAAATATGGCAGAAAACCAAAATTTTTAAGGAGGACTATCATGAAGAAACTGCTTGCCATCCTGCTGGCTCTGACCATGGTCTTTGCACTCGTTGCCTGCGGTTCCACGGCCACCACGACCGAGACCACGACCACCGAGACTACCGAGACCACCGAGACCGAGACTGCAGAAGCAACGGAAGCCACCGAGGCTCCCGAAACCACCGAGACCGCCGAGCCGGTCGAGATCACCCTTTGGACCTACCCCATCGGCGGCTGGGGCAATGCCGAGACCGTCGACACGCTGATCGCCGACTTTGAGGCTGCCAACCCCGGCATCACCGTTACCGTTGAGTACCTCGACTACACCAACGGCGACGACCAGGTCAACACCGCTCTCGAGGGCGGCGCTGCTCCCGACCTGATCATGGAAGGACCCGAGCGTCTGGTTGCCAACTGGGGCGCGAAGGGCTACATGGTCGACCTGTCCGACATGTGGGACGACACCGATAAGGCCGAAGTCAACGCCTCCTGCGTTTCCGCCTGCTTCGATGCCAGCGGCGCCTGCTACGAGTATCCTCTCGTCATGACCGCGCACTGCATGGCCATCAACTACACCGCTTTCCAGGAAGCCGGCGTCGATCAGTATGTCGACATCGAGAACCACACCTGGACGACCGAGGACTTCATCAATGCCGTCAAGGGTCTCTATGAGTACTACGGCGAAGACGTGTGCGATGTCTACTGCTCCGGCCAGGGCGGCGACCAGGGCACCCGTGCTCTCGTCAACAACCTCTACGGCGGCACCTTCACCAACGCCGAGCACACCGCTTACACTGCCGACTCCGAAGAGAACATCAAGGCCCTTGAGCTTCTCCAGAGCCTCGACGGCGTGTACTTCAACGCAGCCGAGAACGGCGGCGAAGAGATCACCGCTTTCCGTCAGGGCCTGCTGAAGATGGCCTTCTGCTGGAACATTGCTCAGCAGCTCAACTCCGACAACAACGACGCCGGCCTCACCAACGACGGCGACGAGATCGTGTTCATGTCCTTCCCGTCCGAGACCGGCGAGAGCCAGCTCTGCGGCGGCATCTGGGGCTTCGGCGTGTTTGACAACGGCGACGATGCACGCGTTGAGGCTGCAAAGACCTTCATCAAGTACTTCTGCGACGGTGAGGGCACCGCAGACGCAGTTAAGGCTGCTAACTACTTCGCAGTCCGTGACACCGCTGAGGGCATTGACCTGACCGGTATCTGGGCAGACAACGAGATCATGAACGAGTACACCAAGCTCATGCCTTACCTCGGCGACTACTACCAGGTCACCGCCGGCTGGGCGACCGCCCGTACCGAGTGGTGGAACATGCTCCAGCGCATCGGCGACGGCGGCAATGTTGCGGAAGAAGTTGCTGTCTTCTGCGAGAACGCCAACGCTGCAGCCGCAGGCTGAGCACCGCATCAGGGAAGCCGAACGATTTGAATATCCCGGCGAGCAGTCCCTGAACGCATAGAAACCGTGGGCTGCTGCAGATCCTGCAGCAGCCCATTTTTAAGGCAGAAACGCGGATCCTGTCGAAATTTATTTGCGCTCGGATGAGCGCAAACTCTGCGAGGCAAAACCCTCAGTCACCGCCTTCGGCGGCGCCAGCCCCCTGATGGGGCACGAGCCGCTTCGCGGGGACGCGCTTTCTGAAAAGGCATCACCATCCTACATGAAGGGAAGAATCCTATGTTTAAATCGAATCGGGGGATGAGCCGTGCGCTTGTGCGCCGGGAGACTGTGGCCGGCTATCTCTTCCTTCTGCCAAGTCTGTTCTTCTTTGTCACCTTTGTTCTGTACCCCATGTTTATGTGCATCTACACGAGCTTCTTCGACTCGAACATGGGCAAGAACAGCGTGGATACCTTTGTGGGCCTTGCCAACTACAAAGAGCTGTTCCACGACGAGATCTTCCTCGGCGCACTCAAGAACACGATCATCATCGTCGTTGTCTCCGTACCGACCGTGTGCGCGTTCTCTCTCTGGGTGGCCAAGTCCATCTGCGATATGCATCCGGTGCTCACCTCGGCGTTCCGCTGCATATTCTACCTGCCCGTCGTCACGGGCTCCGTGGCCGTCACCGTTGTGTGGAAGTGGATCTACAACAACCGCTACGGCGTGCTCAACTATGTATTCAAGAGCCTCGGGATCATCAGCCAGAACATCAACTGGCTCGGCGATTCCCGCTTCGCCCTCTGGTGCATCATTCTCATTCTCTTTACGACTTCTGTCGGACAGCCGATCGTCCTGTATGTCTCGGCGCTCGGCAATGTAGACCGCACGCTCGTGGAAGCGGCGGAAGTCGACGGTGCGAACCGCCGCCAGGTCTTCTGGAAGATCAAGTGGCCGCAGATCATGCCCACGACGCTCTACATTCTCATCATCACGACCATCAACTCGTTCCAGTGCTTTGCGCTCATCCAGCTGCTCACCTCGGGCGGCCCGAACCACAGTACGGACACGATCATGTATTATATCTACTACACTGCCTTTAAGCTCTACCGCTACGGCTACGGCAACGCGATGGGCGTCGTGCTCATGATCATCATCGCGATCCTCTCCGCCGTGCAGTTCAAGCTCGGGCAGCAGGATTGAGGGGAGGCGCCGATATGTCCGAACAACCGAAAGCCAAACGCATCATTACCCTCATCATCATTATCATCCTCGCTCTTCTCTTTACCTTCCCGCTCTACTGGATCATCACCGGCTCCTTCAAAACGGCGAAGGAAGTCAACTCCGTAACGCCCGTGTGGTGGCCGACCGAGTGGACGCTCAAGAACTACGAAACGCTCATGAGCAAGCTGAAGGCGCCGCTCTGGGAGATCACGATCCCGTTCAGCCAGTACTTCTCCGAGGACGGCAGCCCCATCGTGCTCGCCGCCGGAGAGGACGCTCCCGCCGCCATCCGCTGGATGATCAACACCGTGTGGATGGCCGTGGCCGCCATGGTGCTCACCTGCGTCACTTCGGCGCTCGCGGGCTATGCGCTCGCCAAGAAGCGCTTCATCGGCCGCACGTTCATCTTCACGCTCATCGTGTGCGCCATGGCGCTGCCGAAGCAGGTCATCCTCATACCGCTCATACGCGAGATGTCCTCGCTCAAGCTCTACAATACGCTCAGCGCGGTCATCTACCCCATCGTCGGCTGGCCGTTCGGCGTGTTCCTCATCAAGCAGTTCGCCGAGGGCGTCCCCGGTGAGATCCTCGAGGCCGCCAGGATCGACGGTGCGAGCGAGCTCAAAACGTTCAACCGCATCGTGTTCCCGATGATCAAGCCCGGCGTCGGCGCACTCGCGATCTTCACATTCATCAACTCCTGGAACGACTACTTCATGCAGCTCATCATGCTCTCGAGCACGAAGAACCTGACCATCTCCCTCGGCATCGCGAAGATGCAGGCGGAGAACTCCACGGACTTCGGTCTCATCATGGCGGGTGCCGCGTTTGCCGCCGTGCCCATCATCATCGTGTTCCTGATCTTCCAGAAGTACTTCACCAAAGGCATTACCATGGGAGCCGTAAAAGGCTGAAAAATAGGAGGACACTATGATCACAAAAGATGTTTCCAAGTACAAAGGCATATTCCCCGCGTTTTACGCCTGCTATGACGACGCGGGCGAGATCTCGACCGAGCGCGTGCGCGCCCTCACCGAGTATCTCATCGGCAAGGGCGTGAACGGCCTGTATGTCGGCGGATCTTCGGGCGAGTGCATTTACCACTCCGTGCCCGAGCGCAAGGCCGTGCTCGAGGCCGTCATCGCGCAGGCCGCGGGACGCATCCCCGTCATCGCGCACGTGGCGTGCAACAACACCCGCGACAGCATGGAGCTTGCCGCCCACGCGCAGAGCGTCGGCGCCGACTGCATCGCCGCCATCCCGCCCATCTACTTCCATCTCCCCGACCGCGCGATCGCGAAGTACTGGAGCGACATCGCTTCCGCCGCGCCCGACACGGACTTCATCATCTACAACATCCCGCAGCTCGCGGGTGTGGCGCTCAACGGCTCGCTCCTGCGCACCATGCTCTCCGTGCCGAACGTCATCGGCGTGAAGAACTCCTCGATGCCCATTCAGGACATTGAAATGTGGCGCGACGAGGGCGCGATCGTATTCAACGGCCCCGATGAGCAGCTGCTCTCCGGCCTCGTGGCCGGCGCCGTGGGCGGCATCGGCGGAACCTACGCCGCCATGCCCGAGCTCTATGAGAAGATCTACGCGCTCGTGCAGGCCGGCGACATCGCCGCCGGACGTGAGATCCAGGACACCTGCTGCCACATCATCTACAAAATGTGCAGCGGCTCGGGCAACATGTACGCCATGATCAAGGAGATCCTCCGTCTGCGCGGAGGCCCCGACATCGGCAGCGTGCGCGCTCCTCTCTTCCCCCTGCAGGAAGAAGACAAGCCCATCGCCGCCGCCTGCGCCAAGGACATCGACGACGCCATCGCGAAGTTC
>CAZKGZ010000115.1:0-4859 GCA_964552365.1 uncultured Oscillospiraceae bacterium
AGGAGACCGCTCCGTCACGAGCGGTCTCCGGTTTTTTGGGTTATTCCATTTTTGCCTTATATTCTTCACCCCAGGCCCACATAGAGTCGAGGATCGGTTTGAGGCTTCTGCCTAACTCTGTAAGGGAGTATTCCACTCTCGGCGGCACTTCGGCATAGACCTCGCGGTGAACAAGGCCGCTTTGCTCCATGGCGCGGAGCTGGGCGGTGAGCACCTTCTGCGACACGCTGCCGATGGATTTTTTGAGCTCGCCGAAGCGCTTTGTGCCGGGCATCAGGTCACGCAGGATCAGTACCTTCCATTTATCTCCGATAAGCGTCAGTGTGGTCTCCACCGGACAGGCCGGCAGCTCGGGCTTTGTTTTAACTTCTTCCATATCGGTATCCTCCGAAAAGTCCTGTATTTATCCAATAGTATCGTTTTGGTAACTACGGCACAATATTGTGCTTACTTTACGAATCGGGACTACGGCGTTATTATACTGTCAGCGAAGGGAAAATACAAGATTCGCTTAGAAAACTTTTCGGAGGAAAACACAATGAATAAGGTGATCGAATTTCTGAACGCAAATCCCGTACAGTATCTGGCGACCGTCGGCCGCGACGGCAAGGCAAAGTGCCGCCCGTTTATGTTTGCCGGTGAGCTGGACGGCAAGCTGTGGTTCTGCACCAACAACACCAAAGAAGTCTACAAGGATATGCAGGAAAATCCGGAAATCGAAATTTCCGTTTCGAGCCCGTCCTATGCCTGGATCCGTCTGCACGGCAGGGCGGTGTTTGAGGACAACATGGCCGCCAAGGAAATGTGCATTCAAAACCCCATCGTGAAGAGCCAGTACGGCGAGGCGACGAACCCCATCTTCGCGGTGTTCTATCTCGAAAACGCGCATGGCGTCATTGCCGATTTTTCCGGCGATCCGCCGTATGAATTCTGAAAGAATATAAAACGAGGTATCCGGCATGACGCAAGCGGAACGGCGGCTGTATCTGATCCGGTCGCTTCTGAATGAGAAAAGCGAATATAAAAACATTGCCGTACCGTCCGACGGAGCCGGGCAGAGGCGGCTGCTGCGCTCGCTCATGAATGTGCGTCTGCCGCAGGCGATCGACGGCGAGTTCCTGAAAATTCAGGATGAATACCTGAAAGAAGAGCTCGAACGGTCGGGCGTTACGGAGCTCTCCGATTTAACGCCGGTCGACGGTGATCTGTATCTCCGGCAGGGTGACATTACAAAGCTCCGGTGCGGCGCGATCGTCAATGCGGCGAACTCCGGCATGACCGGATGCTACATTCCCTGCCACGCGTGCATCGATAATTGCATCCATACCTTTGCCGGCGTTCAGCTGCGGCTCGAATGTGCAGAGCTGATGCGGGAGCAGGGCTTTGAAGAGCCGACGGGACAGGCAAAGATCACGAAGGCGTACAATCTGCCGTGCGGCTATGTGATCCACACCGTCGGACCGATCGTTGACGGCGAAGTGACGGCAGAGGACGAGCGGCTGCTTGCCTCCTGCTATCGTTCCTGTCTGGAGCTTGCCGGGCGGAACGGGATCGGGAGCATCGCATTCTGCTGCATCTCCACGGGAGTCTTTCATTTTCCGAACGAGCGCGCGGCGGAAATTGCAGTCCATACGGTAAGACAGTACAAAGCCGAGACCGGCAGCGGAATGAAGGTGATATTCAATGTTTTCAAGGACACGGACAGAGAGATCTACGAGCGACTTCTCGGAACAAATTGACCGGCTCAAAAAGGCTCTCGATCGGGCGGACGCCGTCATCATCGGCGCGGGCGCGGGGCTTTCGACATCGGCCGGGTTTACCTACGGCGGAGAGCGCTTCAAGGCGAATTTTGCGGATTTTATCGACAAATACGGCTTTTCGGATATGTATTCCGGCGGGTTCTATCCGTTCCCGTCTCCCGAGGAGCATTGGGCCTACTGGAGCCGGTATATTTTCATCAACCGCTATCAGGACGCGCCCAAGCCGGTCTACGATGACCTTTTGAAACTGGTACAGGACAAAGATTATTTTGTCATCACCACGAATGTTGACCACTGCTTTCAGAAGGCCGGCTTTGACAAGAAGCGGCTGTTCTATACGCAGGGAGATTACGGTCTGTTCCAGTGCAGTGAGCCGTGCTGCTCGGAAACCTTTGATAATGAAGCTGTGATCCGTGAAATGGTCCGGCGGCAGGAGAATATGCGGATACCGACCGAGCTTGTCCCGCACTGCCCGCACTGCGGAAAGCCCATGACGATGAATCTGCGGTGTGATGACAGGTTCGTCGAGGACGACGGCTGGCACGAGGCTGCCGAGCGGTATTCAAACTTTCTTCGCACGCGCAAGGGACAGAAGATCCTTTTTCTGGAATTGGGCGTCGGATACAACACCCCCGTCATCATAAAATATCCGTTCCGGCAGATGACGGCAAAGAGTCCGAGCGCGGTCTATGCCTGTATAAATTACGGTCAGGCCGACTGCCCGGACGAGATACAAAAGCAGTCGATCTGCATCGATTCCGATATCGGACAGATCATCAAAGCACTTCTTTGAAGCAGCGGAATATCCGCAGATAAAAAGAGACCGCCCGGATATAGGCGGTCTCTTTTTTCTTTATTGGAAGGGCAGGATGCGGGTGAGGTCGAAGGGGGTGGTCTGGTAGACGACGTAGTTGAGCCAGTTCTGGTAGAGGAGGTTGGCGTGGGAGCGCCATGTTACGCGCGGGGGCTGCGTTTCGTCGTCGTTCGGGAAGTAGTTTTCCGGGACGCGGATGGGGAGGCCGAGCGCTTTGTCGCGCAGGTACTCCTTCTGCAGGGTGTCCGCATCGTATTCCGAGTGGCCCGTGATGAACACCTGCCGTCCGCCCTCGGTGGAGAGGGCGTAAAGGCCGGCCTGCTCGGAGGAGGCGAGGATCTTCAGCTTGCTGCAGCGCTCCACATCCTCGCGCCGGATGGTGGTGTGGCGCGAGTGCGGCACCATGAAGACGTCATCGAAGCCGCGCATCAGCATGGAGGAGCGGCGCTCCACGCGGTGCGGGAATACGCCGAAGAGCTTCTCCGGCAGGTCGTATTTGCGGATGCCGTAGTGATAGTAGAGCGCCGCCTGTGCGCCCCAGCAGATGTGGAACGTGCTGTAAACGTGCGTCCGGCTCCACTCCATGATGCGGCACAGCTCCGGCCAGTACTCCACATCCTCAAACTTCAGCTTCTCCACCGGCGCGCCGGTGATGACCATGCCGTCGTAGTTGTTGTCGCGGATCTCGTCAAAGGTCGTATAGAACTTGAATATGTGGTCGCTCGCCGTGTTTTTCGCCTCGTGCGTCGCCGTGTGCATAAACTCCAGCTCCACCTGCAGCGGCGTGTTGCCGAGAAGGCGCGCGAGCTGCGTTTCCGTGGCGATCTTCGTGGGCATCAGGTTGAGCACCAGAATGTGCAGCGGGCGGATATCCTGCGTGACGGCGCGCGTTTCGTGCATGACGAAGATGTTCTCCTCCGCCAGCGTCTGCGCGGCGGGGAGCTCATTGGGTATTTTGATCGGCATCGGGGTGTGCTCCTTTCCGCGGCGTCAGGCGAGTGCCTGTTCGATGTCGGCGATGAGGTCCGCCGCGTCCTCCAGACCGCAGGAATAGCGGACGAGGTCGGCACCGACGCCCGCCGCGGCGAGCTCTTCGTCGTTCATCTGGCGGTGCGTGGAGCTGGCCGGATGCAGGCAGCAGGTGCGCGCATCGGCCACGTGCGTTTCGATGGCGGCGATGCGGAGCTTCTGCATGAACTGCTCCGCGGCGGCGCGGCCGCCCTTCACGCCGAAGCTGACGACGCCGCACGAGCCGTTCGGGAGGTACTTCTGCCCGCGCTCGTAGTATTTGTCGCCGGGCAGACCGCAGTACTGCACCCAGGCGATCTTCTCATGCCGCTGCAGATATTCCGCCACGGCCTGCGCGTTCTCGCAGTGGCGCTTCATGCGCACATGCAGGCTCTCGAGGCCGAGGTTGAGGTAATAGGCGTTCTGCGGCGACTGCACGGAGCCGAAGTCGCGCATGAGCTGCGCCGTGGCTTTCGTGATGAACGCGCCGCCGAGGCCGAAGCGCTCGGTGTAGGTCACGCCGTGGTAGCTCTCGTCCGGCGTGCACAGGCCCGGGAACTTGTCGGCGTGCGCCGTCCAGTCGAACTTGCCGCTGTCCACGATGCACCCGCCGAGGGCGCCGCCGTGGCCGTCCATGTACTTGGTGGTGGAGTGCGTGACGATGTCCGCGCCCCACTCGAACGGGCGGCAGTTGATGGGCGTGGCGAAGGTGTTGTCCACGATGAGCGGCACGCCGTGCGCGTGCGCGGCGCGGGCGAACTTCTCGATGTCGAGCACCGTGAGAGCGGGGTTTGCGATGGTCTCGCCGAACACGGCTTTCGTGTTCGGGCGGAAGGCGGCGTTCAGCTCCTCCTCCGTGCAGTCCGGGCTCACGAACGTGAAGTCCACGCCCATGCGCTTCATCGTGACGGCGAAGAGGTTGTAGCTGCCGCCGTAAATGCTCGAGGAGCTGACCACATGGTCGCCGCAGGAGGCAATGTTGAATACGGCATAGAAGTTGGCGGCCTGTCCGGAGGAAGTGAGCATCGCGGCGGTGCCGCCCTCGAGCGAGGCGATCTTCGATGCAACGATGTCGCACGTCGGGTTCTGCAGACGGGAGTAGAAATATCCCTCCGCCTCCAGATCAAAGAGCTTTCCCATGTCCGCGCTCGTGGCGTACTTGAAGGTGGTGCTCTGAATGATCGGCACCTGCCGCGGCTCGCCGTTGCCCGGCGTATACCCCGCCTGCACGCATCTCGTTCCGATCCCGTTGTCTGCCATGATTCTTATCCTCCTAA
>CAZKGZ010000116.1:0-2386 GCA_964552365.1 uncultured Oscillospiraceae bacterium
GCGCCCGTGCCGATCTTCAGCGTGGCCGTCGCGTTGTTCTTCGCGGCGTCTTCGGTCACGTCCTCTTTTTTGCTGTTGTAGGTGATGTTGAAGTGCGATTCCGCCGTCAGGCTGCCGGCTTTGAGCGTGCCGACATCGATCGATGCCGCCTGCACGCTGCGGAGAAGGCCGATGGCGAAGGAGCCGGCCACGGAAGTCGTGTTGGCTTTGATGAGGCCGAGGATCTTCGCATCTGCGGTCGCCGCGCCGTACGCGAGAACATTCAGTGCGCCGTTCGCTGTGACCGTTCCGTTTCCGATAATGCGCGCCGTGTTTTGGGAGGCGTTGTCCGCGATGGCGGTGTTGACGCCCGCGGCAACAGTCCCGACCGCGCCGGCGAGGGTGGTCGCCTTGGCTTCGGCGGTGCTGCGCTTTCCGATCGTGCCTGCGTTGACGGAGATGGTATTTGCCGTGACCGTAATGGGATCGAGGATGGTGCCGTCTTTTACGGGGCTCGTGGTGTCGATGAGAACATCGTTGGAGGCGTTCATGGCCACATAGCTCACATTCACGCCCACGGCCACGCCGCCCGCCGTGCCGCTGCCGAGAATGGCGTTGGCCTTGGCGTTCATGGTACCGTTGATATCGATCGTCCCGGCGGTCACATTTTTGCGGAGGATGCCGGTAACGGCATCGGTGTTGTTGAACACGAGAAGCACATTGCCTGCCGCTGCGACGGCGCCGCCGGTCAGGGAGATGACCATGGAGGACGCATCGCTGCTTACGCTGCCGTTGATGATAACGGCGGCATCGGGAGAGGCAATGGCGTTCGCGGCGGTGTACCGGTCGAGTTCCGTTTCACCGATGAAGGTGCGGACGGTGGGCTCGACGATCGCGACAGCCGCTCCGAGACCGACGCCCACGGCGCCGCCCGTTACGGACAGCAGTCGGGACTTGGCGGTCGTGTGGGAGACCGTGTTCACGCGGATGGTTTTCACATCGGAGCCGGTTTTCACGCCTTTGCCGATGTAGGCATCGGAGGTCATGCGGTTGATCGTCAGGGCAACAGCCGCATTCACGCCCACGAGCCCGCCGCCGGCTGCCGCCGCTATGGCGGTCGCATCGGTGTTCGGCTTGGCTGTGACCGTTACGGTCGGTACCTTCTGAATGTCCGCATTGCCCTTCACCGCCGCTTCCATGCGGCCGATGTTGGCGACGACCGCCACGGAGCCGTTGGCGGAAACCACTCCGCCGCCTGCGCCTACGGTCACCGCAAGGGTGTTCGGATATTCACTGACAGCTTCCACATGAAGCTCTTCCGCCTGCAGGACCTTGCCTGCCATGGTGGCCGAGGTCGTGTTTTCGAGATACAGTACGGCGATCGCCGCCTGCACGGAAACCACGCCGCCTCCGGCGCTGACGGAGAACACGCGGATGGTGCGTGCGGTGAGCGAAACGGTTTCCGCCGCTTCGTCGTCCTCGCTGGCGCCGAGGTCGTTATCCTCCTCTTCGCTGCTCCCGTTCGTATTGAGCAGCTCCGTAAGTTCTTTGTTTCGGCTGATCTCGTCGGCGTCTTCGCCCTGCTCGATCTCTGCGGAGCGCGAAGTCGCAAGCACTTCGATCTTGCCCGCTGCCGTCAGCTGCGCGCCGTCCTGCACATCGGCCTCGACATTGCTGAAGAGGACCACGGCATTGAGGCTCACGCCCACGGCCGCCACGCCGCCGTTCGCCGCGAGGGTGACAACATCGGCATTCGTCAGGCTGTCCGCCGTCACGAGAATGTCGCGTGCCGATTCGACGGTCACGTTTTTGCCGATGAAGGCCGTGATCACATCGTCCTTGGGATCGGATGCGGAGGCTGCGGGGCCGATCTTCGCTGTTTTGGCGAGGTCGCCGTCTTCGCTCAGTTCGAAGGTTTCGTTCTCGCCGCGCTGCGTTTCACCTGCGTCGACCGTTGTCCCGTCGGACTCCTGCGCGGTCGGATCGGAGGTGCTCTTGTAGTCTTCGAAGTCTGCGTCGTCAAAGTCTTCGCTGCGGTAATCGTCGGACGCATCGTAGCTGTAGGTTTCGTCGTCGCCCGAGCCTTCCTTTGTACCGACTTCGATGTCGGAGACTTTGCTGCCGTCGCCGGCGAGATCGGCATCGAGGCTGCTCATTTCGCTCTCGATGGCCGCCTTGTTCACGGAGGACGCACCGGCCGCTTTGCTGACGATGCTCTCTGCATCGAATGCGGAGACGGTCTCGGTGACGGTCTGTTCCTTGCCGTCGACTTCGCGGACGACATCGACTTCCTGCTTTTGGTCGAGCGCGTCGCGCACATCCTGCGGAAGCTTTCCGCCGGACACGAGCACCATGATGGGGACCGATACCGCAGCCGTGCCGCCGGCGACCGAGGTCGAAACTTCGA
>CAZKGZ010000116.1:2486-4828 GCA_964552365.1 uncultured Oscillospiraceae bacterium
AGCAGGGAGGCGTCCGTATTGCCGGTGAAGTAGGTGACGACCGCTACGGGTGCGACAGCCGCCGTGCCGCTCGCGGCCAGGCTCGCTGCGGCATTGACCAGCAGCGTGTCGGCGTTCGCCAGTACGCGGATATCGCCCAGTGCATCGGCTTTTCCGCCGAGCGAGGCGGTCACATCGTTCATGAAGATCTGTGCGTTGATGCCCGGGGTCACGGCTGCCGTGCCGGCGCCGGCGAATGTCAGGGCAACGAGGTAAATGTCATCGTCGGAGTCCGCCGTGACATTCACATTGCCGCTTGCGCGGACGGTGCCGCCCTTGCCGACTGCGGCAGAGACATTCTTATCGTACACCATCGTAACGACGGTCGCCCCGAAGCCCACCTTGCCGCTGACGCTCAGGCCGCCGGCAAAGTTATATAGGTGTGACTCGTCGTCGGCCTCCACCGAGGCTTCGGCATCATCGCCTGTCTTCGTGTCGGTTTCTTCCGCGCCGCTGAAGCCGGCGACCATCGTCGTTTCGTCGCCCACCGCCGCTTTGACGGTGTTGGACATCACGAGCGACTGGACAATGCCGGTAACGGCGGCATTCATTCCGCCGCTGCCGCTTACGGACAGCATCAGAATGTCGTTGTGTGCGTTGGCGCTGACGATCGCGCCGCGGCGTCGGTCTTCCCGGGAGGGCATTTTGTATCCGCCCGTTCCGCCGTTTGTGCAGGCGCATGCCGTGATATGCACGCGGTCGCCGACTTCGGTGATGACGCGGTTCTTTACGGCGATGGTATTGATCGCCGCGCCGACGGCCGTGTCTTTGCCGAGGGAGACGGCACCTGCCGCATCGTAGAGCCCCGTTTTGAGGTCTGCAGCGAGGATCGCGCTGTCGCCCGCTTGGATGACCGCATCGTTTCCGACGGTCGTGCCGATCTCGGAGGAGCCGACGATGGTCACGATCGTACCGGTGAGCGTTGTGGTCGTGGAGGCTGCGGCGCCGAAGGTGACGAGCACGGTCTGATCCTTGCCCTGTGCGAGCACGATGACGTTTTTGCCCGCCGCCATGTTCGCTGCCGTCAGAGAGGCGTTGTCGCCGATCTGCGTGCGCACCTTGCGGCTGAACACGTTCACATCAACGGCTGCACCGCCGGCTGAGCCCCTGGTGGAGCCCGCCGCGGCTGCGATCACGTTGATCTCGCGTGCATCGCCGTCGGCGAGGATCTCGATCTTGCCGGTCTCGGCGGTGACTTTGCTTCCGTCGCCGACGCGTGCGAGCGTATCGGACTCGGTGACGAGTACGCCGAGCGTACCCGCAGCGCCCGTGCCGCCGGTCGACCCGGAGAGCGATGCCAGAATGTTGATGAGGTTTTCTTTCGTTTCGGCATTGACAAGTACATCACGGCCCGCCGTGACGGTGCTGTTCCTGCCGATGCTCGCTTCGGTCTTGTTGGAGATCGCGATGGCGGAGAATGTGCCGCCCGCCGCGGAGCTCATGCCGGTCGTGCCGGCCACATCGGCCGAGACTGCGATGAGATCCGAAACGTTCTTTGCGAGCACGCTGATGTCTTCCGCTGCCTTGACGCGGATGGCATTGCCGATGCCGGCTTTGACCTTGCTGCCGGTGACGATGGCACCGATGCCGCCGCCGACGGCCGAGCCGGTCTGGCCGTTGGAAATTGCCATGGCTGTCGTGACGGAGAGAACATCGCTTGCTGCGGAGGCCGCAACATTTACGTTCTTCGCGCTGACGTTCCAATTTTCCGTATCGCTCTGCTCGAGCTTTTCATAGCCGCCGAGGGTGGCCGTGACTTCATCGTTGTCCGCAATGCCCGCCACGTTCACGCCGACGCCCGTTCCGCGCGCTGCGGAAATGGCTCCGCCGATGACGCGCGTTGTCGTATCGGACTCGGCTTCCACGTTCAGGTCATTCTTAAGTTCGATGGTCACATCGTCGCCTACGGACGCGTTCGTTTTGCTCGTTGTGTAGAGCATGGCGAACGAACCGGCGAAGGAGGTGCCGGGCGTCACGGAGGTGGAGACGGAGCCGCCGATGGCTTCTATATAGTAGTTGACGGAAGCGAGGTAGTTGAGCAGATCCAGAGCATCGAGGAACTTGTCCACACCGAGGTTGACCTCGAAGCTCTTTTCGCTGCCCGTGAGGTTGAGGTTGATGATGCCCTTGTTTTCGGGATCTTCGTCGGACACGTCCACGGTAAAGAGATAGCTCAGATCAAACGGGAACTCGTAGTCGTCGCTCGTGATCTTGATCTTCTTCGCCGTGACATCGAGCGTATCCGCATAGATCTCCGCGCGGTCGCCCACGAGGGCATTGAGCTCGTTTTCGGCATAGATGAC
>CAZKGZ010000117.1:0-4808 GCA_964552365.1 uncultured Oscillospiraceae bacterium
GCGGGAGGCTTGGTTTTATTGCATGACTTTCTGGATCTGTTCTTCTTTATATTGCCGGGTGTAGAGGCCGTAGTAGACGCCTTTTTGGGCCATCAGTTCGGCGTGGGTGCCGCGCTCTACGATCTTGCCGGCGTGGACGACGAGGATGATGTCGGCGCGGCGGATGGTGGAGAGGCGGTGCGCGATGATGAACGAGGTGCGGCCGGCCATGACCTTTTCGATGGCCTCCTGAATGAGGCGCTCGGTCACGGTGTCGACGGACGAGGTCGCCTCGTCGAGCACGAAGATGCGCGGATCGGCGAGCAGGGCGCGGGCGAAGGAGAGAAGCTGCTTCTCGCCGGTCGAGAGGCTGTTGCCGCCCTCGCCGACCTGGCTGTTGTAGCCGTCCGGCAGGCGGGCGATGATGCCGTCTGCGGACACGGCCTTGACCGCCGCTTCGATCTCCTCCATGGTCGCGTCCTCGCGGCCGTAGCGCAGGTTTTCGAGCACGGTGCCGGAGAAGAGGTGCGGCGTCTGCAGCACGTAGCCGATGTTCGAGTGCAGCCAGAGCTGACTGCGCTCGCGCGCGTCGCGCCCGTCGATGAGCACCTGCCCCTCGGTCGGCTCATAGAAGCGGCACACGAGGTTGACGAGCGTGGATTTGCCCGCGCCGGTCTCGCCGACGATGGCGACATTCGTGCCCTGCGGCACCTTGAGATCGAAGTGCTCGAGGATGTTCTCGTCGCCGTCCGGGTAGCGGAACGTCACATCGCGGAACTCGATGTCGCCGTGCAGCTCTTCCCAGTTTTCCTTTTTGGGATTGAAGGTGTCGCCGTATTTCTCAACGACCTCCGGCGTGTCCTCCACGTCGGACTTCGTTTCCATGAGCGTCGTGAAGCGCTCCACGTTCACCTGCACGTTCACAAGGCTCGAGATCGCCTGCACGAGCCACTGGATGGGCTCCATCATGCCCTGCGCGTAGTTCATGAACACCGTGAGGGTGCCGATGAGCATCAGCCCTTCGCGCGTGACGATGCCGCCGCGCCAGAGCACGAGCGAGAGCGCGAGGGAGGCGGCGAAGGTGGTGGTGGAGATGAACGCGGCGCGGAAGTGCATCGCGCGGACGCTGACCTTTTTCATGTCGGCGGTCAGGCCGTCGAATTCCTTCTCCATTTTGTCCTCGACGACGAGCGTCTTGGTCGTGGTCGCGCCGGTGATGCCCTCGTTGAACGCCGAGGTGATGCGGGAGTTTTTCTCGCGCACCTGACGGTGGAAGAAGACGAGCTTTTTCTGGAAATACACGGACGATACGGCGACGACCGGCACGATGACGAGCACGCACAGCGCCATTTTCCAGTTGAGGATGAGCATCATCACGATGGCGCACAGGAGGTACGCCGTGTGCCACATGCCCTCGGCCATGCTCCAGGCGAGCGTGCTCGCGATGCGGTCGGTATCGGACATCACGCGCGCATGCACGTAGCCGACGCTGTTCCGGTTGAAGTACGAGAACGAGAGCGTCTGCAGATGGTTGAAGCTCTCACGCTTGAGGTCACGGCCGACGGACAGCTCGAGCTTGCACGCGCCGAAGGCGGAGATGTAGTTCGAGGCGGTCTGCGTGAGGATGATGAACACATATGCGGCGAGGAACCAGCCGATCCCCCGGAGCGTGGAACCGGCGATGTAGTTGTCGATGGCGTACTGCTGGAAGAGCGGAATGACGGCGTCCATCGCGCTGCCGTAGAAGGCCATTGTGATCATCCAGAGGATGAGGCGGCCGTACGGCTTCATGTACGGCATGAGGTTCGGAATGCCGAACCACTTCACATGGGAGGTCTTTTTCCGGTCGTTCATGCCTTCTCCTCCTCTCCGACGGACATCTGCATGTCATAGATCCTGCGGAAGATGCCCGGCTGCGCGAGAAGCTCCGCGGGGGAGCCGAGCTGGCTCACGCGGCCCTTTTCGAGCACGAGAATGTTGTCGCAGTCGAGCAGCGTGGTGATGCGGTGGGAAATGATGATCGAGGTCGAGCCGCCGAGATCGCGGTCAAGTGCGGCGCGGATCTTCTCGTCCGTCTCGGTGTCGACGGCGGAGAGCGAGTCGTCAAAGACGATGACCGGCGTTTTCTTCGTCAGCATGCGCGCAATGGCCACGCGCTGCTTCTGGCCGCCCGAGAGCGATACGCCGCGCTCGCCGACCATGGTGTCGTAGCCCTGCGAGAAGCGGGTGATGTCGCCGTCCACGCAGGCGGTAACGGCGGCGGCGCGCACCTCGGCGTCGCTCGCGCCGCATATGCCGATGTTCTCCTGCACGCTGCGGGAGAAGAGGAACGGCTCCTGCAGCACCACGCCGACATTCTCGCGCACATAGCGCGCGGGCATTTTGGCGATATCCGTGCCGCCCACGGTGATCCTGCCGCCGGTGGGCTCATAGAGACGGCACAGAAGCAGCAGCAGACTGCTCTTGCCCGAGCCGGTGCCGCCGAGAATGCCGAAGCTCTTGCCGGCGGGGATGGTGAAGGATACGTTCTGCAGCACCTCGGGGGTGTCGTCCTCGTAGCGGAACGAAACGTTCTCGAAGGTGATGTCGCGGTCCATGGGCGCTTCGGCGGCGTCCGGGGCATCCTGCTCCGGCTCTGCCTCGAGCACCTCGCCGAGACGGTCGACGGACACGCCCGCCTTGCTCATCTCGGAGATCATGCGGCCCAGACGGCGCACGGGGTTGATGAGCATCGTGTTGTAGAGCGAGAACGACACGAACTCGCCCGGCGTCATCTCGCCGTGCACGCACACGACCGTGCCGAGCACGACCACGAGGAGCACCTGCAGGCAGCTCGTAAAGTCGCCCACCGCCCAGAAGTCGGAGAGTGTGAGACAGAGACCGATCCAGCAGTTCGTATACTTGTCGTTCTGCGCGGCGAAGCGGTCGCGCTCATACCGCTCGCGCCCGAACGCGCGCACCACGCGCACGCCGGTGAGGTTCTCCTGCGCGATGGTCGAGAGCACGCCCTCGTCCTCGTCGCACTCGGTGAAGCGCGTGCGGATCTTGTTGTGGAAGAGCACGGAGTAGAGCACGATGATCGGCGCGATGACCCACGCGACGATGGAGAGCTTCGCGTTCATCACCGTCATGACCGTGAGCGCGATGACGATGCGCACCACGATCTGGAACACGGACACGAACTGCTCCTGGAAGAACGTTTTGATGCGCTCCACATCGCTCGTGCAGCGCTGGATGATGTCGCCGGTCGGATGCTCGGCGTGCCATTTCCACGGCAGCGTCTCGATGTGGTGGAAGAGCTTGTCGCGCGCGGTCTTCACGAGCGTCTCGCCCGCCTTGGCGTTGTAGATGTTCGCGCCGTAGCGGAACGCCGCGGAGCAGAGGCCCGTAACGGCGAGGAAGAGCGCGATGACCCACATGTTCGCGCGCAGATATTCCACGCCGCCGAGCGAATCCACGCAGCGGAGTGCCCATGCGGGCAGATCCAGCGGCTCGGAGTCGATGACCGAGTCGATCGTCACGCGGATGACCTGCGGCGCGATCATCTCGCACAGGGTGAGCAGCACTCCCAGGAGGATGCAGGCGGCAAAGTACCTGCCGCTCCCCTTGAGCAGCAGCCGCAATACCCGCATCGTCCGGGAGGGGTTCTTTTTCTTTTCCAATGTTTTTACCTCTCATTTGCCTTAAACGAAAATACGACAGCTTTTTATTATACCATATAAATAAAGGATTACAAGCTCTCATGTATGGCTGTTTTTCTTTATTTTTGCAGCCGCGGACAGTTGTGCGCGGCGGGCGACAGCGCGGGCAAAATGTTTGCAAAAAATATCCGAAAAATCAGGAAAAGTCAAAGCAAACCCCTTGACGCGTGTGTTATAATAATTTGTTGGAAAACAAGTTGTTTCATTAGAAAGAAGGATTTTTTGAATTATGACAAAAGTTGATGTATTTTCCGGCTTCCTCGGCGCGGGCAAGACCACGCTCATCAAAAAGCTCATCAAGGAAGCGTACGCGGGCGAAAAGCTCGTCCTCATCGAGAACGAGTTCGGCGAGATCGGCGTAGACGGCGGCTTCATGAAGGACGCCGGCATCAATGTGACGGAAATGAACTCCGGCTGCATCTGCTGCAGCCTCACGGGCGACTTCCGCGCCGCGCTGCACAAGGTCATCGAGACCTATGCCCCCGACCGCATCCTCATCGAGCCCTCGGGCGTCGGCAAGCTCTCCGACATCGTCACCGCCGTGGAGCAGGCCTCGAACGGCGACCTCGAGATCAACGCTCTCGGCACGGTCGTCGACGCGAGCAAGTGCAAAATGTACATGCGCAACTTCGGCGAATTCTTCAATAACCAGGTCGAGTCCGCCGGCTGCGTCATTCTCTCCCGCACCGCCGGCATGAAGGAAGAAAAGCTCGCCGAGTGCGTGGCGCTCCTGCGCGAGAAGAACCCCGGCGCCGTCATCATCACGACGCCCTGGGAAGAGCTCTCCGGCGCCCAGATCCTCGCCGCCATCGAAAAGCGCGACACCCTCTCCGCCGCTCTCGAGAGCATCGAGCGCGAGCACGAGGAAGAGGATGAGGACGAGCACGAGCATCACCATCATCACCACTACGACGAAAACGGCAACTGCTCCTGCGGCCATCATCACGACGATGACGACGATGATGACGAGGACGAGCATGAGCATCATCACCATCATGACCACGATGAGGACGAGGAGCACGAGTGCTGCCATCATCATCACCATGACGACGATGACGACGAGGATGAGCACGAGCATCATCACGACCACGACGAGCACGACCACGAGTGCGGCTGCGGTCATCATCA
>CAZKGZ010000118.1:0-4808 GCA_964552365.1 uncultured Oscillospiraceae bacterium
AGGTGCCGGACACGGCTTCCGCTTTCCGCACCGGCATCCGCACCGCCGATCTGAATGATCCCACCGTACGCACGGCATTCGACGGCGTGCAGGCGGCGCTGGAAAGAGCCGGTCTCGCCGGCAACCCGCACATTGTGGCGGCAGATCTCACCATGGACGAGCCGACGCTCTCCGATACGCTGCCCGACAACGAGCGCGTGGAGCAGGCCGCCGAAGAGGCGCTCGGTCTGGAGAAAATCGATATTTCCCTCTACGCCATCCGGAAGATGGCGCAGGTGCTCCGCGACAACGGCTTCCATGTGAAGGCCGTTGCGGAAATGCACGAGGACGGCGCGGAGATCCTGGATCTCCTCTCCCCCGATGATCCGATGCCGGTTTGCGGCCTCGCCATCGACATCGGCACTACGACCGTGACCGGTGTGCTGACCGACCTTACGAACGGTGCGCTGCTTGCGCGGGCTTCCGCCGGCAACGGACAGATCCGTTTCGGCGCGGACGTCATCAACCGCATCATTGAATCCACCCGTCCCGGCGGCAGCGAGCGGCTGCGCAAGGCCATCACGACCGAAACGCTCGTTCCGCTCATCCGCACGCTCTGCGCGCAGGGCGGCGTTTCGCTCGACCGCATTTACCGCGTGACGGTCGCGGGCAACACGACCATGTCGCACCTGCTGCTCGGGCTCTACTCCGACCCCGTGCGCATGGAGCCGTACATTCCGTCCTTCTTCCGCATCGGGCGTGTGCGCGCCTCCGATGTCATTCCGGGGCTCAATCCGTCCGCCGGACTGCAGCTGGCTCCGAATGTCGGCAGCTATGTCGGCGGAGACATCACCGCAGGCGTGCTGGCCACCGGTCTCTGGAATGAGGAGGAGATGACGCTCTTCCTCGACCTCGGCACCAACGGTGAGCTCGTGCTCGGCAACAGCGAATTCATGTTCTGCTGCGCCTGCTCCGCAGGCCCGGCCTTTGAGGGCGGCGACATTTCCTGCGGCATGCGCGCGACGGACGGTGCCATTCAGGCGCTCTCCATCGATAAGGAAACCATGGATCCGACGATGAACATCATCGGCAAGCCCGACGAAAAGCCCATCGGTCTTTGCGGCTCCGGTCTTCTGGACACCGTTGCAGAGCTTTTCCTGCGCGGCATTTGCGATGCGCGCGGCAAGTTTGTCCGCGAAGGCAAGCGTGTGGCACACGATGTGCACGGCATGGGACGGTATATCATCGCCTTCCCGGAGGAATCCGGCAACGGACGTGAGATCTCCATTACGGAAGTCGACCTGGATAACTTCATCCGCGCGAAGGGCGCCATTTTCTCCGCCATCACGCTGCTGCTGCGGCAGATCTCTCTCACGCCGGACGACATTTCCTCCATCCGCATTGCCGGCGGCATCGGCGGCGGCATCAACTTTGAGCACGCCGTGAAGATCGGTCTGCTCCCCGATGTGGACCGCAGCCGCTTCGAATATCTCGGCAACACCTCGCTCGCCGGTGCGTACGCAATGCTTCGCAGCCGCTCCGCCGAGGACAAGGTGCGCGAGCTCGGCGCCAACATGACGTATGTTGAGCTCAGCAATGAGCCGGGTTATATGGACGAGTTCGTATCCGCGTGCTTCCTGCCGCATACGGACCGCCGTCTCTTCCCGTCGGTGGAGGTGTGAAATGGATAAAAGTTCTCTCCCCTACGGCTCCGACAACCTGACCGGCCGCCCGCTCGAGCACTATCTGGAGCAGTTCCGCGCTTCCGACATCGCCGACATCGCATCGCGCACCGGCCTGCCGCTCGAGGGAAATACTCTTACCTGCACCATTCTCGGTGAGCAGCGCCGCATCACCTGGCCCGATTTTGCCGACGAAGGCTGGACGGACAAGGACCGCATCCTTGCGCTGCGCTTTCTGGTAGACGGAAAGGCACCCGGCGCGAGCAGCGGCTTCCTCACCTACCGCGAGCTGCCGTGGGGCGAAACCTACGACCGGCAGTTCCACGGGCGCTGCATCGACCGTCTCGCCGGTACCTACGGCACAAGAGCCGCGGCCTTTTCGGCGGCGTGCGAGAAGCTCGGCGGCCGTCCGGTCGGCAAGACCGGAGCGGGCTACGCCATTGAGTTCATGCCCGGTCTCACCGTGCAGCTCCTTCTCTGGGAAGCCGACGAGGATTTCCCCGCCTCCGCGCAGATCCTCTTCTCCGACAACTTCCCCCAGGCTTTCTCCGCCGAAGACTGCGTGTATGTATGCGAATACATCCTCAAGCGGCTTCGCTGAGAAAATCAGTCCGAACTCATAAACACCGTGACCCGCAGCGGTTCGGGAGAGTACGTTCTCCCGCCGCTGCGGGTCTTTTGCCGTTTTCAAAAGAGGCCGAATCTCGGTGAAGAAAAATGTACGGGGATGCGCGAAATTTTCGGTTGACAAGCGTGTTTTTCGTGGTAAAATATATGAGATTTTGGTAATGACGAAGCAAGCCGTGTTTTCCCGGTCTACAGAGAGAGGGGGAGGCTGAAAGCCCCTTGTCCGGTGCCGCGGCAGCCACTTCCGAACCTCCGCGCGAGGAGCGCGGCGTCCGGCCTGCGTTAACGGGCTCTCAAGATACGGCATTTTTGCCGCAATCAGGGTGGTACCGCGTGGAAAGATTTTCCCCGCCCCTGTGCTTTCAGGGGCGGGGTGTATTTGTTTTTGGAGGTAAGTATGAAGAAATTCGGACTCAATGAGCTGCGAGAGATGTATCTCTCGTTCTTTGAGACAAAAGGTCATCTGCGTCTGCCCAGCTTCTCCCTGATTCCCCGCAACGATCCCTCGCTGCTGCTCATCAACGCCGGCATGAGCCCCATGAAAACATGGTTCACCGGTGAGGAAGAGCCGCCGCGTCATCGCGTGACGACCTGCCAGAAGTGCATCCGTACGCCCGATATCGAGAACATCGGCAAGACGGCGCGCCACGGCACCTACTTTGAAATGCTCGGCAACTTCTCGTTCGGCGATTATTTCAAGACGGAAGCCATTCACTGGGCGTGGGAGTTCCTGACATCCCCCGACTGGGTGGGCATCGATCCCGACCGCCTGTACCCGAGCGTCTATCTGGACGACGATGAGGCGTGGAACATCTGGCACGACGAGATCGGTATCGCGCCCGAGCGCATTTTCCGCTTCGGCAAGGAAGACAACTTCTGGGAGCACGGCAGCGGTCCGTGCGGCCCCTGCTCCGAGATCTACTACGACCGCGGCGAGAAATACGGCTGCGGCAAGCCCGGCTGCACTGTCGGCTGTGACTGCGACCGCTACATTGAGATCTGGAACATCGTGTTCTCGCAGTTCAACAACGACGGTCAGGGCAACTACACCGAGCTCGCGCAGAAGAACATCGACACCGGCATGGGTCTCGAGCGTCTGGCCGTTGTCTGCCAGGACGTGAACTCGCTCTTCGATGTCGACACCGTGATGAACATCACCCACAAGGTGAGCGAGATCACCGGCGCGCATTACGGCGAGACGAACGCCAAGGATGTGTCCCTGCGCATCATCACCGACCACATCCGCTCCTCCACCTTCATGATCTGCGACGGCGTGCTGCCTTCCAACGAAGGCCGCGGCTATGTGCTTCGCCGTCTGCTTCGCCGCGCGGCGCGTCACGGACGCCTTCTCGGCGTGAAGGAGCCCTTCCTCTACAAAGTCTGCGACACGGTCATTCATGAAAACCGCGGCGCATATCCCGAGCTCGCCGAGCGTCAGGAATACATCACCGGCATCATCCGCTCCGAAGAGGAGACCTTTGCCCGCACGATCGACGGCGGCATGGCGATCTTCGCCGATATGCTCGCCGCGCACAAGGCGAAGGGCGAGAGCGTGTTCTCCGGCGCCGATGCCTTCAAGCTGCACGACACCTACGGCTTCCCCATCGACCTCACGAAGGAGATGGCGGCCGACGAGAATATGACCGTGGATGAGGACGCTTTCCGCACGCTCATGAATGAGCAGCGCCGCCGCGCCAAGGAAGCCCGTTCCTCCGACGAGACCGCATGGGCGGGACTCGATCTCGGCCTTGACAACCTCCCGACGAAGTTCACCGGATATGAGCGTCTGCACGACGACTGCACCATTCTCGCCATCGTGGCCGAGAACGAGCTGCGTCAGTGCGTCGGCTCCGGTGTGAGCGCGAGCATCGTGCTCGATCAGACTCCGTTCTACGCCGAAATGGGCGGCCAGAGTGCCGACCACGGCCTGCTCATTCTCAAGGACGCCGTCTTTGAGGTAAACGATGTGCAGAAGAACAAGGCCGGCAAGGTGCTCCATCACGGCACCATGGTTTCCGGCAACCTTTCCGTCGGCGACAAGGTGAACGCCTGCGTCGACACCGGCCGCCGCAAGGCCATCATGCGCGCCCACAGCGCCACGCACCTGCTGCACAAGGCACTGCGCAGCGTTCTCGGCGACCATGTCCATCAGGCCGGCTCCCTCGTTGAGCCCGACCGTCTGCGTTTCGACTTTACCCACTTCTCCGCCATGAAGCCCGAGGAGATCGCCTCTGTGGAGCGCATGGTGAACGAAGCGGTGCTCGAAGGCTTCCCCATCACCGTGAAAGAGCTTCCGATCGCCGAAGCCCGCTCGCTCGGTGCGATGGCCCTCTTCGGAGAAAAGTACGGTGACATTGTCCGCGTTGTGGACATGGGCGACGGCTACTCCGTCGAGTTCTGCGGCGGTACGCATCTTGACAACACCGCGAAGGTCGGCTCGTTCCGCATCGTGAGCGAGTTCTCCGTGGCCAGCGGTGTGCGCCGCATCGAGGCCATCACCGGTCAGGAGACGCTCAAGTT
>CAZKGZ010000119.1:0-4792 GCA_964552365.1 uncultured Oscillospiraceae bacterium
GGCGGGATGATCATGGCAAGGTTCGTCTTGCCGCAGGCGGACGGGAACGCGCCGCATACATAGCGGATCTCGCCCTTCGGGTTCTGCACGCCGAGAATGAGCATGTGCTCGGCGAGCCAGCCCTCTTTGCGTCCGAGCGTGGAGGCAATGCGCAGCGCGAAGCACTTCTTGCCGAGCAGCGCGTTTCCGCCGTAGCCGGAGTTCACGGACATGATGAGGTTCTCTTCGGGGAAGTGGGTGATGTAGCGCTTGTCGGCGTCGAGCTCCGCTTTGGAGTGCAGGCCCTTGACATAGTCCGGGCTGTCGCCGAGCGCATCGAACACCGCATTGCCCACACGCGTCATGATCGACATGCTGCAGACAACGTAGATGGAGTCGGTGATCTCAATGCCGTACTTCGCGAACGGGGAGCCGATGGGGCCCATGGAGTACGGGATAATGTACATTTTGCGTCCGCGCATGCAGCCGTCGTAAATGTCGTGCAGCATGGCCTTCATTTTGTCGGGCGCCATCCAGTGGTTCGTGGGGCCGGCGTCTGCTTCGTCGCGGCAGCAGATATAGGTGCGGGCTTCCACACGCGCCACGTCGTTGAGCGCGCTGCGGTGGTACACGCAGCCGGGCAGCTTTTCCTGGTTGAGCTTCACGAGCTCGCCGGTGACATACGCTTCGCGGCGCAGGCCCTCGAGCTGTGCTTCGGTGCCGTCGATCCAGACGACTTCATCCGGACAGAGCAGTGCGCGGCACTTCTCCACCCAATCGGTAACGTAATGGTTCTTGGTATATGCCATGTTTGGAGCCTCCCCGATTTATATTTTACATTATATTATTCATAATACATGGAATGCTGCACTTTGGCAATAGGCTATCTCGCTATATTTCGGATTTTTTGCAATTTTCATTTGTCCATCTTGCGAAAAAGTGCATTTGAAAGCTCTGCAAATTGCAAAACGGACAGTGTTTCGCCGCGGACGGATGCGGGAAGCCCCGCCTCGGCGATCGATTCATCGATGACCGCACGGTCGAGCTCGGAGAGCCCGGCGCGGAGGGCGTTGGAGAGCGTTTTGCGGCGCTGGCCGAAGGCGGCGCGGACGGTGCGGAAGAAAAACTTCTCGTCTGCGACGGCGGCAGGCGGCGCGCTGCGGCGGTCGAAGCGCACCACGGCGCTCGTCACCTTCGGCTGCGGCACGAAGCAGTGCGGCGGCACATCGAAGAGCATATGCGGCTCGGAGTACCACTGTGCGAGCACGGTGACCGCGCCGTATTCGGCGGTGCCGGGTGCGGCGCACAGGCGCTGGGCGACTTCCTTCTGGATCATGACCGTGATGCTCTCAAAGCACCCGCTCTCCCAGAAAGCCGTGAGCAGCGGCGTTGTCACATTGTACGGAAGATTCGCGCACACCTTCCACGGCCGCTCGCCGAGCGTTTCCGTGCAGATCTTCCGGAGGTCTGCCTTGAGCGCGTCCGTGAATACGACCGAAACATTGTCATAGTCTGCAAGCGTTTCCGCGAGGACATCGCGCAGTCTCTCATCGAGCTCGATGGATGTGACATGCGCGGCGATTTTCGCGAGCTGCTCGGTAAGGCAGCCGACGCCGGGGCCGACTTCGAGCGCGCCGTCTTCGGATGTGATGCCGCTCTCCGCAGCGATACGCTCGGGCACCCACGCGGCCGTGAGGAAGTTCTGCCCCATGGATTTGGAAAAGCGGAAGCCGTGCCGCTGCAGAAGGGCGGTGACTTCCCGATAGTCGGTCAGATTCATTCCGTCACCGGCTTTTCCAGAGCGGTACGCTCTTCTCCGGCTTCCGGGCCGCCGACAAGATAGATCTTGCCGCATACGGCAAAGCCGTTCTTCTGCAGCATGGAGAGCATCGGGATATTTCCGGGCGATGTATCCACGCGCACGGAAGCGCATCCGTAGGCCAGCGCGAGGTCGGACGCGAGGGAGAACATCTCCCCGGCGATGCCCTTTCCGCGGCAGGCGGCGGAGATCATGGTGCGGTGGACGGTAATGTACGGCGCATCGCCGGTGAGCCACGCGCCCTCAATGGCGTCGTACGCCGCCTCCGGACGGCGGGTGATGCAGACATAGCCCGCCGTCACATCGTCCGCGGTGAAGATCCAGCCTTCGCCTTTTGCAATGTCCGCGCGGAAATTCTCCTCTGCGGGGTAACCGGCCTGCCACTGCTTCAAGCCCTGCGATGCCATGAAAGCCTTCGCTTCGTCCGCAATGGCGAGGATCGCGGGCAGGTCGCTCTCCTCGGCGCGGCGGCAGTCGACCTTCGGCGGCACGGGGCGCGGGTGGCGCTCGGCGTCGATCTCGTCGATCAGCTCTTTGTCCTCGTCCGTTTCGGGCGTGAATTTTTCGAAGAGCTCCGGACGCTTGTCCATCGTGCGCTCGAGCATTTTCTTGCGGCGCCAGCGGGCGATCTCACGGTCTACGCCGCTGCGCAGGATGGGCGGCACCTCGCGGCCCTCCCACACGTCCGGGCGGGTGTACTGCGGGTATTCGAGCAGACCGTCCCAATGGCTCTCGCCGGTGAAGCACTCCTCGTCCGCGAGCACGCCCGGGATGAGGCGGCACACGGCATCCGTCACCGCCATGGCGGCGATCTCGCCGCCGGTGAGGACGAAGTCGCCGAGGGAGATCTCCTCGTCGACGCACTCCTCGATGAAGCGCTCGTCCACGCCCTCATAATGGCCGCACACGAGCACGAGGTGGTCGTAGTCATTGGCCAAACGGCGCGCGCAGCTCTGGTCGAACGTTTTGCCCTGCGGGGACATGTAGATGACGCGGCGTTTCCGCTCGCCGGCCTTTTCGCACACGGCGTCGAGGCACGACTTGAGCGGCTGTGCCATCATGACGCAGCCCCAGCCGCCGCCGTACGGATAGTCGTCCACCTGCTGCTGCTTATTCTCGGTGTAGTCGCGGATCTGCACGGCGTGAATGTCCAGTATGCCCTTTTTCTCCGCGCGGCCGAGGATGCTGATCTTGAGCGAAGCCTCCACGGCGTCGGGAAAGAGCGTGAGAATGTCGATGCGCATGCTGTCACATCCCCTCTATCAAATGAACGCGGATGGTCTCGCCCTCCGCATCGATATCCAGAATAAATTCCGGCACGGCCGGGATGGTGTGCTCGGTCTCGCCCTGCACGACATAGACCTGTCCCGCGGGCATATCGAGCACCTCGGTGAGCTTTCCGACCTCCGCGCCCGTCTCGTCGATGACGCGCGCGCCGAGCAGGTCGGCAACGAAGTGCCGTCCCTTCGGGAGGCGGACATCGCTGCGCGCGAAGTACACGATCTTGTTTTTCAGAAGCATTGCGCCGTTCACATCGTCCGTTCCCTCAAAATGCACGATGAGCATGCCCTTGTGGACGCGCGAGGACACGACGGTGCGCGGTGCGCCGTCGATGTAGAGCGTTTTGAGCGGCTTTAAAAATGCGGCGCTGTCGCACCACGGTTCGAGCTTTACCTCGCCCCGGATGCCGAAGGTATTGATGATCTTCCCCGCCTCGAGATACGGCTCCTTTGCCATATTTTCTCCTCCGAAATAAAAAAGCCGCAGGAACGGGGCATGGCCCCACCCCTGCGGTTGATGTGTTGTTTCTCAGTCGAGAATTTCGACGGAGACCTTTTTGCCCTGTCGCTGGGCGACGGCTTTCATCAGAACGCGGATCTCCTTGACGACACGGCCCTGACGGCCGATGACCTTGCCCATGTCGCCGGGTGCGACCCGCACTTCAAATACGGTTTCGCCGCCGCTCTCGTGCTCGTCCACGGAGACCTCATCCGGATTCTCCACGAGGCTGCGCACGATATAGGTCAGCAATTCTTTCATTCCGCTGCCCCTCGGGATCAGGCTTCGGCTTTCTTCAGCAGGCCGCGAACCGTGTCGGTGGGCTGGGCGCCGTTGGCGATCCAGTACTTGGCGCGCTCCATGTCGATCTTGATGGTGGCGGGCTCGGACAGGGGATCGTAGGTTCCGATCTCTTCGATGAAGCGGCCGTCGCGGGCGAAGTGGCTGTCCGCCACGACGACGCGGTAGAAGGGGGCTTTCTTGGCGCCGACGCGGCGCAGTCTGATTTTGACCATGATGTGTTTCCTCCAAAAATTTTAATTTTTTACTTTTTATATTTTCATTGCATCGCAATAAAAAGCTTTGGGATCAAAGGCCGAACGGCATCTTCATGCCGCCGCGCTTGAAGCGCTTCATGTTTTTGCCGGAGAACTGGCGCGCCATCTGCTGCATCATTTCGAACTGCTTGAGGAGGCGGTTGATGTCCACAACGCCCACGCCCGCGCCCGCCGCGATGCGGCGCTTGCGGCTCGAGTTGAGGATGGCCGGATTCTCGCGCTCGGCGGGAGTCATGGAGAGGATGATGGCCTCGGTGTGGGCCATGGCTTTCTCGTCGATCTTCGCTCCGGCGAGGGCTTTGGCATCGAGTCCCGGCACCATGCCGGCGATCTCCTCGAGCGAGCCCATGTTCTTCATGGAGTTGAGCTGGTCGAGATAGTCGGTCAGCGTGAAGCGGTTTTTCTTGAGCTTCTCGGCGAGCTCCTGCGCTTTCTTCTCATCGACGGCGGCCTCCGCCTTTTCGATGAGCGTGAGCACATCGCCCATGCCGAGGATGCGTCCCGCCATGCGGTCGGGATGGAATACCTCGATGGCGTCGAGCTTTTCGCCGATGCCGGCGAACTTGATGGGCTTGCCCGTCACGGCTTTTACGGAGAGGGCCGCGCCGCCGCGGGCGTCGCCGTCGAGCTTTGTGAGCATAACGCCGGTGATGCCGAG
>CAZKGZ010000120.1:0-4778 GCA_964552365.1 uncultured Oscillospiraceae bacterium
ATGGAGATGACCTCGCTCATGTTCGAGCCGAGCAGGAACTGGATGGCTTTGCGGATGTTGTCGTAAATGCGGCGGCCTTCTTCGACGGCGCCGACGATGGTGGCAAAGTTGTCGTCCGCGAGCACCATATCGGCGACGTTCTTCGTGACGTCCGTGCCGGTGATGCCCATGCCGACGCCGATGTCGGCGGACTTGATGGAGGGAGCGTCGTTCACGCCGTCGCCGGTCATGGCGGTGACGTAGCCGGCATTGCGCCAGGCGTTGACGATGCGGGTCTTGTGCTCGGGCTGCACGCGGGCGTACACGGAGATCTCTTGGAAGACCTTCGCGAACTCCTCGTCGCTCATCTCACCAAGCTGCGAGCCGGTGATGGCGCGGGTGTCGTCGGTGAGGATACCGAGGTCGCGGGCGATGGCCACGGCGGTGTCGATGTGGTCGCCGGTGATCATGATCGGGCGGATGCCGGCGGCGCGGCACTCGCGGATGGCGTCGTACACCTCGGGACGGCACGGGTCGATCATGCCGAGGAAGCCGATGAACACGAGGTCATGCTCGAGCGTATCGCTCTCATAGTCGGCGGGAGCGGCGTCCCATGTACGGAAGGCGGCACCGAGCACGCGCAGCGCGCGGTCGGCAAACTCCTTGGCGTGACGGCGGACCTGCTCTTTGTACTCTTCGGTCATCGGGTGGACTTCGCCGCCGAGCCAGTAGCCGGTGCAGCGGTCGAGAAGGATCTCGGTCGCGCCCTTGGTGTACTGAACGATCTTGCCGTCCTCGTTGTGGACGGTGGACATCATCTTGCGGGCGGAATCGAACGGCGCCTCGCCGATGCGCGGATATTTCGTGTCGATCTCGTCCTTGTAAAGACGAAGGTCATGGGCGTGGTTTACGAGAGCGGCTTCGGTCGGTTCACCCTCGGCGCCGTGCATGCCGAGCGAGCGCTTGGCGTCGCTGCAAAGGGCCATGGCTTTGGCGAGGAGGATGGGGTCATCCGTCCAGGTGTCGGTGACGGTCATGCGGTTCTGGGTGAGCGTGCCGGTCTTATCCGAGCAGATGATCTGCGCGCAGCCGAGCGTTTCGACGGCGGTCAGACGGCGGATGATCGCGTTGCGGTGGGACATGTTCGTAACGCCGATGGACAGCACGATCGTGACCACGGCGACGAGTCCCTCGGGGATGGCCGCGACGGCGAGCGACACGGCGATCATGAAGGAGTTGAGGATAACTTCAAAGTTGAAGCCGCCGGCGCGGAGGAGCTGCACCGCGAAAATGACGACGCAGATGCCGAGCACGAGCTTCGTGAGGATCTTGGAGAGCTGACCGAGCTTGATCTGCAGCGGGGTCTCGCCCTCTTCCGCCGTGGCGAGCGCATCGGCGATCTTGCCCATTTCGGTGTCCATGCCGGTGGCGGTGATGACGGCGGTGCCGCGGCCGTAGACGACGGTCGAGCCCATGTACACCATGTTCTTGCGGTCGCCGAGCGGGACATCTTTCGCGTCGGGCGCGAGGTTGATGATGTCGATGAACTTGTTGACGGGGACGCTCTCACCGGTGAGGGCGGCCTCTTCGATCTTCATGCTGGCGCTCGTGAGGATACGGCCGTCGGCGGGGATGGCATCGCCGGCTTCGAGAATGACCACATCGCCCACAACGAGGTCTTCGCTGTGAATGGTGACCATTTTGCCGTCGCGCAGGACCTTCGATGTCGCCGCGGACATTTGCTGCAGCGCTTCGATGGCCTTTTCGGCTTTGTTCTCCTGATAGACGCCGAGCACCGCGTTGATGATGACAACAGCCAGGATGATGATGACATCGGCAAAGCTGTCGCCCTCCACCACGGCGAGCACACCGCTGATGGCGGCGGCTACGAGCAGGATGATGATCATGGGGTCTGCCATTTGCGCAAAGAACCGCTTTACGAGCGAGTCCTTCTTGCCCTCGGCAAGTTTGTTCTTGCCGTTTTCCGCAAGCCGCTTTTCGGCTTCCGCGGAGGTGAGACCTTCTGCGCTGCTTCCGACCTCGTGCAGCACGGCCTCGGTTTCTTCGCAATAGAATCTCAAGGGAAACGCCTCCTTTGAAAAATGTATACAGGGAATCGGGATGCGGGGGACTTTCGCCGGGGACACAAAAAACCCACGGACAGAATTTTCCTTCTGTCCGTGGGTCTGGTCATTTCATGCAAACCAGGCAGATAAACCGCCGAGAAATGTTGATTTGCAGCCGCCGAAACGGTTGACTACTCCCCCTTGGAGTCCTTGCATTTTATCGTATTTTTCCCGCAATGTCAAGGGGGCGGAAGCTTTTTTTCAAAGTGCATGACAAATTCCGGAACTTGTCCGCGCAAATTCGATCCGCTGCGTGCCGCCGCCGATGCGGTCGGGGAGAGGTTCGTTACATTCGCCAAAAAGAGACCCTCTGTTTCGTCATTTCCGACAAACGAACGGACACGGCGTCCCGCAATTTATTTTGAGCCGCCAAAGTTTTTCCGAAAACGCAAAAACCGATTGACATACGGGGAGAAATTCTGTATTTTACTTGCATCTTCAAAAGGCAAATGCTATGAACAGGACACAGCCTCCCCGCAGCACCGTTCACAGAAAGCCGTCGGTCGTGCGAGACGGCAGCAAGGAGCGGGTCGGTTCTCACCTGTGAGCAGCCTCGGCCAAAGCGGACAGCAGACCGCGAGTAGTCGGAGCCGGGATCCCACCGTTATACGGGAGCGCCGTGTCAGCGGCGGCAGAGTGGCAGACCTCGGTCTGCAAGCAAAGTGGTAACGCGGAAGTATTATACAGGTGAACTGTATGTGCCTTCGTCTTTGCATGGGCGTTCTTTTTGTGCGCCTGCAAAGACGGAGGCATTTTTCGTTGCAGATGCCGGGCGAAGGAATATCAGACGGCGCGGAGTGAGAGCGCCGGATCGAAAGAGAGGGAAACACTATGAACACACTCGTCATCGTATCGGTATCTGCCATTATCCTGCTGGCGGCCTATGTGCTTTACGGCCGATGGCTCGCCAACAAATGGGGCATCGACCCGAAAGCCGAGACGCCGGCCGTGCGGAAGAACGACGGCCGGGATTATGTGCCGACAAACGGCTGGACGGTCTTCAGCCACCAGTTCTCATGCATTGCCGGTGCGGGCCCGGTGACCGGCGCCATTCAGGCGGCGGCCTTCGGCTGGGTGCCGGTGCTGCTGTGGGTACTGCTCGGCGGCATCTTCTTCGGCGCCGTCACGGACTTCGGCGCGCTGTACGCTTCGGTGAAGAACGACGGAAAATCCATGGGCATGCTGATCGAGAAGTACATCGGCAAGCTCGGGAGAAAGCTGTTCCTTATCTTCAGCTGGCTCTTCTGCTGCATCGTCATTGCAGCCTTTGCCGACATGGTCTCCGGTACGTTCAATGCGTACACGACGGTCGACGGTGTTTCGCAGCTCGCCGATGCGGCGCGATCGAACGGCGCGGCGGGCATGGTGTCCATCATGTTCATGGTTTTCGCCGTTGTCTTCGGTCTCGTGCAGAAGAAATGGAACCTGTCGGGCTGGAAGGAAGCGGTGCTCGGCATCGTGTGCATCGTTTGCTCCTTTGCCATCGGCATGAAGTGCCCCTTGTACTTCGGCAAGGCGACATGGAGCTACATCACGTTCGCCTACATCTTCTGCGCGTCGGTCCTCCCGATGTGGCTCCTCAAGCAGCCGCGCGACTATATGACAACGTTCATGTTCATCGGCATGATCGCAGGCGCGGTGCTCGGCCTCTTCGCGGCGCATCCGACCATGAATCTCCCGGCATTCACCAGCTTCAACACCTCGCTCGGCTCCATGTTCCCGATCCTGTTTGTCACGGTCGCATGCGGCGCAGTCTCCGGCTTCCACAGCCTCGTTTCCTCCGGCACGTCCTCCAAGACCGTGGAGAACGAAAAGGATATGCTCAAAGTCGGCTACGGCGCGATGATCCTCGAGAGCCTGCTCGCCATCGTGGCGCTGTGCGTGGCCGGAGCGGCGGCGTCGGCGGACGGCACGGCGGCCTCGGGCACGCCGTTCCAGATCTTCAGCCGCGGCGTGGCGGGCTTCTTTGAAATGTTCGGCATTCCGAGCTACGCCGCCACGGTGTTCATGACGATGTGCGTTTCGGCGCTCGCGCTCACGACGCTCGACGCGGTGCCGCGCATCGGCCGCATGTGCTTCCGCGAGCTGTTCGCCGTGGACGATATGGAGCACGCCGAGACCTGGCGCAAGGTGGCGTGCAACACCTATTTTTCCACGATCGTCACGCTGGCGCTCGGCTACCTGCTCACGCAGATCGGCTACTCCAACATCTGGCCGCTCTTCGGCTCGGCCAACCAGCTCCTCTCGGCGCTCGTGCTCATCACGCTGTGCGTGTTCCTCAAGGTCACGGGACGCAGCAACAAAATGCTCTTCCCGCCGCTCATCATCATGCTCTGCGTGACATTCACCGCCCTCGTGCAGCGCCTCATCGCCATGGTGCAGGCCATCGGGACGGCGGCATCGACGACCATCCCCGCCGGCGAGACGACCTGGGGCGCGGTGTTCATCGCCAACGGCCTCCAGCTCATCATCGCGATCCTCCTGATCGTGCTCGGAGTGACGATCGTAGTCAACGCCTTCCGCAGCTACACCAAAAGCCAAACCGGCAGCGAAACCCCAACCAAAGCCTGAGCATACAATATAATAATAACCCGCGCCGGGAATGTGCCGAATAAGCCCATCCCCGGCGCGTCTGCATTATATCAAATGATCTTCATTTATCAGAAGTATCTC
>CAZKGZ010000121.1:0-4772 GCA_964552365.1 uncultured Oscillospiraceae bacterium
CGCCAACCTGTACTACGCCGGTGAGTCCGCCATCGCGGGCGGCAATGCCTACTACAACTCCGGCGCTCCTGTTTACGAGCCGATGGTTGCTCCTTATGACGATGCGGGCGATTACTCCTACGATCTGGATGCGGGCATCGAGGCCGGTGAAGTTTACATCAATGTCACCAGCAGCGAAATGACTCTCTACAGTTCCAGCCTGTCCGACCTGAACAGCGATTACGGTGTCGGCGTGGACGCTGAGATTGAAGCCCTTGCCGCCGAGGCCAATGCTTACGGTTACACCCAGATCACGGCTGAGAACAAAGAGACTGCCGTCACGGTTGTCAACGCCATGCTCACCGGCCTCTTCGGCATTACGGATGAAGCTCAGCTTGCCGACTATCTGAAGGAAGCTCTGTTTGTCTGCACCGGCACGGGCGAAGTCGTTGACTTCGACAGCGTCGGTCTCTACAAGGTTGATGACTACACCATCAACTATGTCATGCAGACTCAGATCGACTACTACTACGCTCTGACCTCCTTCACCTCCACCTGGCTCGTCTACGAGGATCTCTATGAGGCCGGCAAGGACACCACCGGCACCCTCGTGACCACCGACTACGGCACCAGCGTTGAGACCACCATGTCCTACGGCCCGTACAAGCTCGAATCCTATCAGGAAGAGAAGCAGATGGTTTTCGTGCAGAACGAGAACTGGTACGGCTGGGAGCAGGGTGAGGACGGAACGCTTGTTTCCTACACTCCGTATCTCGTCAACGGCGAGAACGTCCAGCGCTACCGCACCACCAAGATCGTCATCGACGTTATGACCGATGACGCCGCCAAGCAGGCCTTCCTGAAGGGCGAGCTCGACGGTTGGGCTCCTTCCGCGGAAGAGCTTCCCACCTACGCCGCTTCCGAGCAGCTCTACAAGGCGCTCGAAACCTACACCATGTCCTTCTTCTTCAACACCGGTCTTGAGAACCTCCAGACCATGGACGAGTCCAAGGGCAACACCAACTCCGTCGTTCTCAGCAACGTCAACTTCCGCAAGGCGTTCAGCCTCGCCATCGACCGCAACGAGTGGGTCACCGCCACGGCCGGCTATGCCCCGACGTTCGGCCTCATGAACACCGTTTACTACTACGACTTCTACAACAACCCCGACTCCATGTACCGCTCCTCCGAGCCTGCCATGAAGGCCATCTGCGAGCTGTACGGCGTTGAGTACGGCGAGGGCACCCCGTATGCCACGCTGGAAGAAGCCTACAAGTCCATCAACGGCTACAACCTGACCGAAGCTCAGGAGCTCATGGCCACCGCGTGCCAGGAACTCGTTGAGGCCGGCCTCTACACCGAAGGCGAAGACATCACCATCCGCGTTGCCTACAAGAAGGGCGCTCTCGACTCCTCCGACAATAAGCAGCTCGAGCTGATGAACAAGTACATCAACGCCGCTGCCGAAGGTTCCGGATTCGGCACCATCACTCTTGAAGGCCTCGGCAACATCAACGACCGTTACAGCGATGTGGCCACCGGCGAGTACGCCATCGGCTACGGCGCATGGGGCGGCGCTGCTCTCTATCCGTTCCGCAACTTCCAGGTCTACTGCGACAACGAGCAGTATGAGATCAACGAAGCCGGCTGCTGGGATCCCGCTACCGAAATGCTGACTCTCGAAGTCAACGGCGAAGAAGTCACCATGTCCTGGACCGATTGGTCCCGCTCCATGGTCGGCACCGGCGTGTTCGCGGGCGAGAGCCTTGAGACCAAGCTCCAGATCACGGCCGATATGGAAGAGCTCTACCTCCAGAAGTACTATCGTATTCCTCTGGCGAGCTCCACTTCCTGCAGCCTCCTCTCCTACAAGTGCAGCTACATCACTTCCGACTACAACCTGGCTTACGGCTGGGGCGGCATGGAACTGATGCAGTACAACTATACCGACGCTGAGTGGGCAGAATATGTCTCCAGCCAGAACGGTGCTCTGAGCTACGAATAATTCTCAGTTAGCCGAAGTGTAAAGTCGTTATATTTGCACTGAATTGACCGAACGGCAGGGGGAGCCGAAAGCTCCCCCTGTTTTCGGTGACATCGGTTCACCCGCTGCTCAGCTTCCGGAAATTCGGAAACGGCCTATAGCGCACGGTTCCGTGTCCCCTTGGGCGGCGATGCACAGCAGCGCTGCCTCCGCAATGCGACCCAAATCTGCCGGATGCACATAAAGGAGAAGAGTATCGGTGACAAAATATGTTTTAAAGCGTCTGGGACTGATGCTGGTGACGTTCTTCATCATCACGCTCATTACCTTCCTGCTGATCCGTGTTCTGCCCAGAGAAATGCCCACGGATAAAGTACAGAAAGCCGCCATCGAGGCCCGTTGGGATGCCCTCGGCTACAACGAACCGCTGATGACGCAGTTTGTTATCTACGTAAAAAATATCGTAACGAAATGGGACTTCGGTACCTCGTGGTACGTGTCTTACCGCACGCCCGCCGCCAAGGTGCTCGGAGACAGACTCCTGCCGACGGTGCTCATCAACTTCTACTCGATGATCGTATCCGTCCCGATCGGAATTTTGTTCGGCATTTATGCCGCCATTCGCAAAAACAAATGGGATGACTCCCTGATCAGCACACTGGTCATGGTGTTCATTTCCGTCCCGAGCTATGTATACGCCTTTCTGGTGCAGTACTTCCTGTACTTCAAGCTCGGATGGCTTCCGCTCACGATGTATTCGCTCGCGGACGCCGGCGGCAGCTACTTCACGGGCAAAATGTTCGTGAGTATGATCCCCGCCATCATTGCCCTTTCGTTCGGCTCCATCGCGGGCTACACCCGCTTTGTGCGCGCCGAACTCACCGAAGCGTTGACTTCCGAATATATGCTGCTGGCCCGTGCCAAGGGACTCACCCGCGCACAGGCTACATCGCGCCACGCGCTGAAGAACGCCTTCGTGCCCATCCTCCCGTCCATCCTCTCGGAGTTCGTGGCACTGCTCGGCGGCTCGATGATCATCGAGCAGATCTTCGCCGTGCCGGGCGTCGGACAGCTTTATATAAAGTCGCTGAACCTGCTCGACTATGACGTATTCATGATGGACTGCGTATTCTACACGTTCATCGGACTGCTGGCCGGTATCGTAATGGACCTCAGCTACGGGTTCATCGATCCCCGCATCAGAATGGGGGAGAAGTAATGCCGGAAAACAAGACTTACCGCAAGATCCCCGCGGAGAAATTCGCGTTCGTGAACATCAACGAGCGCCTCACCGACACCAAGTTCGATGATAAGCCCATCGGCTACTTCAAGGACGCATGGATCCGCTTCCGCAAGAACAAAGCGTCCGTTGCGGCGGCATTCATTATCCTGCTTATCTGCCTCTTCTCGCTCACCGCGCCGCTCCTCACGAGCCACGCGAACAACTTCATGGATGTTGTCTATGCGAAGAAGGGCCCGCGCCTCACCGCACTCAAGGACATCGGCATCGCCGACGGCGGCGTGAACGGCAACTACTCCGAGGTCGGCCTCATCAAGGCCATGGCCATCGGCGCCGGTGCCGAAAACTGGGACGGTCACGATGTGACCATGGCGGAGGCCATGGAGAGCGAGTACCAGCCCATCATCAAGCTCGGCGATACCTACACCCAGATCGATGCGACCAAGAAGGAAAAGACCTACTGGTCCGCCCGTACGGATGCCTACCTGAACGTCGGCTTCCAGTACAAGAGCATCAAGCAGTCGGAGCTCGCCGACATTCAGGCGTTCGAGCAGGAGACCGGACTCCATATCCTCTATCCTCTCATCGAGGACAACGAGTACAACATGGATTCCACCGACGCGAACAACTGGTACAAGACCAAGAAGAATGTCCCCATCTCCACCGCGAGCGGCAAGGTCGTGAAAATGTCCTACTCCGAGGATCTCGTCCTCGAGGATAACTACAAGCGCGACTCCGACGGCAACCTCGTGTACTACGAATACACCGGCGGCGGCACGTTTGAAACGGCCCAGCTCAAGATCCGCGTCCTCTACTATAACTACTATATCTACACGAACGGCGCCGAGCCGAACTACGCCTTCGGCACCGACAGCCAGGGCTACGACCTCATGCTCCGCCTCGCGGGCGGCCTTCGCCTGAGCCTTCTGCTCGCCGTGTGCGTGTCGGTCATCAACTTCATCATCGGTGCCGTGTACGGCGCCATCGAGGGCTTCTACGGCGGCACCGCCGACCTCATCATGGAGCGTATCTCCGATATCCTCGGCAACGTGCCGTTCATCATCGTGGCCACGCTCTTCCAGATGCACCTCTCGGCCAAGGTGGGCGCGATCCCGTGCCTCATCTTCGCCTACATCCTCAACGGCTGGATCGGCATCGCCTACCGTGTGCGCACGCAGTTCTACCGCTTCAAGAAGCAGGAGTTCGTTCTCGCGGCGAAAACGCTCGGCGCGAAGGACAGCCGCCTCATCTGGAAGCACGTGTTCCCGAACTCTCTCGGCACCATCGTGACGAGCACCGCACTCATCATCCCCGGCGTCATCTTCAATGAGAGCATGCTCTCCTACCTCGGCATCGTGAAGCTCGGCAGCGCGAATGTCACGTCCCTGGGCACCCTGCTCTCCGACGCGAGCGCCATCTGGACGAACTACCCGCACCTCATGATCCTGCCCGCACTCTTCATCTCGCTCCTCGAGATCTCGTTCAACCTGTTCGGCAACGGCCTTCGGGATGCATTCAATCCCTCGCTTCGCAACGTGGAGGATTAAAGCATGGATAATATACTTGAAG